>JARRRL010000249.1:0-3675 GCA_037380725.1 Gammaproteobacteria bacterium
TTGCATTTGACTATTGACAGCAAACACCACCATCATTCACTCGCATCCTGGGAACCCAGGTGCTCTAAAATTTCGTGTTGGGTTGTGTGGATTCCCGTTTTCGCGGGAATAACGGGCAGGGGCAAGGGTTGGGCAGGGCAAAAAAACAGGAGCCGATTCGACAATCCGCTCCTATTTATTCATATTAGAAATAAAGCGCTCCGAATGCTGTTGTTTAGCCTACATCAAAAATTTGATAAATTTCTATTCGGACGAGCATAGCGCTTGTTAATGATTGATTTGACCAATGGCAGCACTGTTCATATTTTGAAGCAGTGGATCATCTTTATGTTGGGATAATACGAGCGACAGCTTGCGCAATGCTTCCATCTGAAGCCGCTGCTTATGGCCATCCGTAATGGGAGCGCCATCTTGAATTATGGTGCCCTCGTTGCAGTACATCCCCTCAGAACGCATGGTGTCCAGCGCTAAAATTGAAGCGACTTCCTCCATTGAGAACAAGGCAGGTTGGTGCTTCCGTTGCAGGAGGTCTTGCATGGTGACTAATTCGGCGGCCATTTGAGCGTGTTTCTGGTGAAGCGATTCGTTTTCGTCTTTTAGTGAGGACGCTTTTCGCCACAATAAAAAGCCCGCCATAAAAATGACGCCAGATGCTGACGCTGTTATTCCTGTTAGCCACGTAATTTGAGAAAAATCCACAGTAAGCATGATCACGTCTCCGGTTCTGGGTGGATCTGTTTATTATTTTGTATTTGTCCCAAGAGCGCCATGCTCGATTTAAAAATATTTTTTAGAATGTGAAATCGCTCCTTTGGTGCTCCTAAATTGGTGCTATAAAAAACATAATAACTTTATGTACCGAAGTGACTAATGAGTGGCATGATGGCGTAAGGGAGTAACAGCAGTGTCAAGTTTACTGAAACTTGCGTTCGACGAAAATCAACTGAACCATGTGTGGCGTAAGCTGAAAAACGACTCTACGGATTGGAATCGAGAGATCGTGAATCAGGCGTTTCGTAAGGATTTTCTCTTGCATATTCTCACCTTGCGCCGACAGGTGTTAGAGGGTTCCTACCGGCCATCGCCGTTGCGTCAGTTTGCGCTGCAACGTGCGGATGGTGGTCATCGCAGGATATCCACGCATTATTTGTGTGATAAATTGGCCCAAAAGGCGGTGATGACGGTCCTGGAGCCGTTGGGCGAGCGAATATTCCATGTGAACAGCTATGCCTACCGCCCGCAGCGCTCTGTGAGTATGGCGGTTTCCAAAGCACGCGAGCTTGTCATGGCGGGAAACCCTTGGATTGTTGGCGCAGATATTGATAAGTGCTTTGACGCGATTCCGCATAAAAAGCTCAAACACTGCTTAGCTGTGCACGTTGCTGACAAATCGCTGTGCGCGCTAATAGCCTTGTGGATAGATCAATACCATCATCAAAAATCGCTGTTTAGCACGCCGTGCGGCATCAGTCAGGGCAGCGTGCTGTCGCCTTTTTTGTGTAATCTGTATTTGACGTCGGTTGATCAGTACTTGGAGCGAAAGGGTATTCCTTTTGTGCGTTATGCGGATAACTTTTTGTTGGCTACGCTCGATGAAAAGTATGCAGAAAAATCATTAAAAGTACTTAAGGAGGCGTTAGCCCCGTTGCAGTTGACGCTCAATCCCAGTAAAACACGGGTGCAAAAATGCAACAAAAACTACCGATTTCTGGGGCAGCGGTTGCCAGAATTCAAAGCCTATTCGCCTATGTCATATTCGAAAGTGGGTACGTGATAATGAGTCATCAGCGTAAGGCAATTATTGCTTTTGACATTCGTTGCCGCCGTCGGCGGTATCGCGTCAATAAGGAGCTGGCCAATTGGCGATTGGGTGGTCAATATTCATTGATTGAGTGCTTGGTAACGCAGCGTCAGGCGGATGAATTATTGGCGAACCTGATGAGCTTAATGGACAGTGATGAAGATCGGTTATTGTTTGCGTGGGTAAATCCTGTATCCGCGTCGCACGACTTGAGGCGAGTTTGGGTCTGATGAAACAGTGGAGTCTGTTTGCGTACGATATTCGTAACGAAAAACGATTGCAGCGTGTGCGGCGTTGCTTGGAGCGTGAGGCCATGTATTGTCAGCATTCGGTGTACTTGGCGTGTTTGTCGGCGCCGGAAAAGCAACGTTTGCTGCAGCGGCTTCACGAACGGATGAAGTCCGAAGACGATTTGCGTGTGTATCCCGTACGACACCCCAGAGAAGTATGGCAATGGGGTAATTCTCAAGCGGTGCAAAGCAATGAACCTGGTTTTTTTAAACGAATAATCCAGTTCTAGGGCGGCCTAGGTTGGTGGCCGTTAGCGTTGTTAGAGCGATAGTCAAAATTCAAAAGCTAAAAGAGAGTGAACTGATCATGGCGACCGGAAAGCTGGATTTATGGATTGATCGCAAGGAAAGCCTCTTGGGGTTGGAGCGGGACCAACTGACGTGGCGGCTTCACGGCAAATTGAAGGATCGCGTGCCGGTGAAGTACGTGAACACGGTGACGATTTTAGGGCAAACGCAATTGGATTCACGCTTGCTGTGTCGTTTGGCGGAGTGCGGCGTTAGCGTTTATTTGTTGAATAATGCACGCAATAGCGCTGGTACGGCGATCGGACAAACTTTTGCTGGGCCACCTCGCCAACGTTTGTTGCAATATCAATGCACCTCTGATAAATCACAGGGGTTATCGGTGGCTCGTGTGATTGTTTATGGTAAGTTAAGCGCCTATTGGCACGCTGGCGTGAATCGATTTTCATTTTCGGAGTCCTGGGGCGATTCAATAAAGACGTTGATGACGCAAATTGACGCAGCACAGACATTGCCACAGTTATTGGGTATTGAAGGCGCTGCCAGTCGTTCTTGGTTTGAGCAGCTTAAGCAGAGAATACCGGAAGACTGGAAGTTTGAAGGTCGCAATAAAAACCCACCGAAAGATCCCGTTAATGCGCTCTTGTCGCTGACCTACACCCTGGTGAGCCAACCGCTGCGGCAAGCCCTGATGGCATGGGGGTATGACTTGTCTCTGGGTTTTTTGCATCAGGTGTATCCTGGGCGGGAATCGTTGGTGTGTGATCTGCAAGAGTGGTTACGCCCGCTGGTAGATTGTTGGATTGCTGAAGTGGTCCTCGCGCAATTTGTGCCTAAGGACTTTGCGTTAGACCCTGAATATGGCTGTCGATTGCATAAAGAGAAACGTACCGTATTTTATCAGCTTTGGTACGATCAATACGATCATTGGCCGGGATTATCGGATTTCGGTAAAGCGCGGGTGTCGCTGCCCGAGCTGTGTTGTCAGTTGGTTCAGGCGCTTCATAATTTGTTCCAGCAATTTGTGGATCAACAGGAGCCGGAGTGGCGGGAAACTGTGGAGCGTATTGCTGCGTCGTTGCTTTTTCCGGCCATCGCCGATGAGGTTGATGATGCGTTCGATGATGATGGTGCGGCTGATTGGGGTGGGAGCGAGTCGTAGTTGATGTTCAATAGAGGTATTTGTGACGAAAGTGGTTTCTGGGTGTGCAAAATGTGGACCATTTTTTGAATGTTTCGTGTTGGATTTGGATTATGGACGGAGATGTTCTACTGTAAGGGACGGTTGTTGATTGTAGATTGAGAATGCGATCAAAGTGAGTTGATAACGGACTTAAT
>JARRRL010000250.1:0-1742 GCA_037380725.1 Gammaproteobacteria bacterium
TTTGTGGAAGCGGGCGTTGATGGGAATGCGTTTGATAAAACCTTCGATTCGTTTGCGGTTCAACAAAAAATGAGTATGGCGGACAAACTGTTTAAATCGTATCAACTGAAGCATGTGCCAGTATTTGTCGTGGGTGGTCAATACGTGACGGATGTTTCCATGGCCGGATCGGGTGACGCGGTGGTGGATGTCATCGAGTATTTGACACGCAAGATAAAAATTTCGCAAAGTGCGAAAGAGCAAGGCGCCAGCTAAGGCGAGTCGGGCGTGGGTGAGATCGGGCGTGAAATCGTAGTGTTTGAGGGCCGGTGTATGTCTGTGTGGAGGTAGGGTGCTTATGCGGAGAAGTGCGCGCAGGGGAAAAGTACTCAAGAAGTGGATGGCGTCAGGGTTAGCAATGCTGGCGCTCAGTGCTTGCGGCGGCGGTGGGCGCGACTTTCCGTTTACGGGTGGTATTAATCAACCTTTTACGGGTACGGCACAGTTTATTGACAGTGCTGTGAAGGGCTTGGCATACACATCTGGTGAATTAGTTGGTGTAACCGATGCGGATGGTGCGTTTGATTATGCGGCTGGGAAGCCTGTAATATTTTCAGTGGGCAACACGGTGATCGGGCAAGTCACGCTGGAAAGAAGTGACAACTCCTTGTACATTACGCCGGTCGATTTGGTTGCCGACGCCGAAGCGGAAACCGATACGAGCGTTGCGAATATTGCGCGTTTATTGCAAAGTCTGGATGATGATCGTGACGCCGAGAATGGCATTACCATTACCGAGGCGATGCACGCTGCTGCGGACGAGGATATTGACATATCGGCTTTGAGTAATAGCGCATTTCAAAATTACGTATCGTATTTTGAAACGCTGATGGCCCTAGGTAGCAGCGGCATCACTGACTTGGTGACGGCGGCTGATGCGCAAGCTCATTTAAAAAGTGTTTTGCTGGAGCGCCTTGCGGGTACATACCAGGGTACATTCACGGATACGGAGGATAATTCGGGCACCTTTACGCTGACTGTCGATGCGAGTGGTGAGATCACTGGTACGGCAATTGATGATGAAGGCCAAAGCTCGACACTGAGTGGACAGACCAGCAGTGATCGGTCTGCTGTGGTGGATGGCAGCGACATAGGGGTGGAATTCAGTGGTCGCATCAGTAAGGATGGCGTTTTCAGTGGTGTGTGGGAAAATGTTAGCTTAGGCGAGAGTGGCGCGTTTACGGGAACTAGACAGTGATGCACCTAATACACTAATGAACGCCTGATACGCTGTGATGCACAGCAAAAATGTACAGCCAAAAATGTACAACCATAGTCACAAGGAGGTGAATGGTGAAGTACGTGATGACGACCGTACTGGTCTGTTTCTTTTCAGGTTGTGCCAGTAATGCCGTTCAAAACAGTCCTACGACCAAGCCGATGAACAAGCCAGGAGGCACTGAATCGGCGCATCAAACTTCTGCGTGCTTGGGTACTGTTACCATAGCGCCCCAGTTTGCGGATCACTTCAGTTCCATTGAAGATGAGTCGCTCTTGAATCAAGCATTGGGTGAGCCCAATGCCGGTAAGCTGTGTCAAGGTCGGGTCTATCAAAGCAAGGCGGACAGTCACGTTGTGATTTACCGCGCTTGGAATAGCACAAACCCGAACAGCGAAAAAGGCCAATGGTGGGCATTTTACAAACCCAAGGGTTTGGTGTCTCAATATCGTTCTGATTATGAAATTTGTTATCAATGGTCGCC
>JARRRL010000250.1:1782-12609 GCA_037380725.1 Gammaproteobacteria bacterium
GCCATTGGATAAAATGGTGCGTTGCAGGCTTAACGCTGGAGCGAAAGTGGTGATTGGCACTGGACAGAGCGCTGAATGTTCACCGTATCTAAGGTATTCGAAGTCCGCCAAGCAGCAAATTTATATTGATAACGCCTCGGCATCGGTGTCGGATTGCACAACGTATGATGGCGCGTTTCGGTGGAAGAGGGAGTGAGGTTTGTTTTTTTCATGATTTTGCCTGGATCGAGATTCGTGACACCTGAATAGAATGATTTCGGTCCAGATGGTCCTGTTGCGTCATCGAGACTGTTGCGTCATCGAGAATAGTCTGACGAAACAGGTACACCCCAGCCAAGGCTTGAGCAAGGCGATCATCGAAGTTATACCTTTGATTTTTCTTTGAGGTAAGGTAGCTATAATTAGGATGATGCTCAGCAAGGAGCCTGTCATATGTTCGCGTATAGCGTACACTTTAGACAGTGAATCCATCAAGTTAGAAAACGGTATCGAAAGAGTGGGATCCGTTTTAGTTCAGTGCATGTTCAATGCATAGTTCAGTGAACCCAGCTGTTTGTGATCGTCCTTACGCACATTGGCATTCATATGGTTATAATTTGAACAAGTTAAAGCACGGAATGCTATGCGCCCGGTGGTGCTTTGGGCATTAGACTAATCAAATTCGCACAGAAAAATTAGGGTAGCAATGGAACGAGAGTACAAAATAACCAATATAAAATTAATCCTGATAACTGCGTTATTTTTAGTGATAAGCGGCAATTACGCATTTTTCAACAATGTATTGATCGCTTATCCTCCGAATCTGAATAACAGTGCATTTTTAGGTTCACTCTTTATATTTTTTACTTGTATTAATATCATTTTATTCACGTTAGTTTGTTTTAATCGAACCACAAAGCCTATTCTGATCATTGTGCTGATTATTTCATCTTTCGCTGCCTATTTTATGAACACTTATAATGTTATCATAGATGATTCGATGATAGATAACATTTTAAAAACAGATGCGAATGAAACCTTGGACTTGTTTTCTTTCAAACAAGTGATTTATTTTTTGCTCCTGGGTGTTTTGCCCGCGGTGTTTGTTTATAAGGTCACAATCATACAGGTATCGTTCAGAAAAGCCATTTTATCCAATTTAATGTTGTTGCTGGGGGCATCCTGTGTGTCTGTGGCACTGATTCTGAGTCTCAGTAGCTTTTATGCTTCTTTTTTTCGGGAGCATAAAGCGCTGAGATATTATGCTAATCCTTCTTATTATATTTATTCAACCGTTAAATATGTCCATGGCTTGTTTGGGTCCGGAGTAACCACTGTAGAGGAAATGGGCTTAGACGCCAATATTCCACCCAGTGATGTGCAGCGGGAGTTGGTTATTTTTGTGGTCGGCGAAACGGCAAGAGCTGATCATTTTTCACTTAATGGTTATCATAAAAAAACGAATCCTTTATTAGAAAAAGAAAATGTCGTCAGTTTTGGCAATGTGTTGTCGTGCGGCACATCCACAGCTCATTCCGTGCCGTGTATGTTTTCTATTTATGGCCATTCAGATTATACTAAGAACAAAGGAGAATCAACTGAAAATGTCTTAGACATCTTACTGCATGCGGGGGTGAATGTCCTTTGGTTGGATAATAATTCGAGCTCGAAAGGCGTCGCCGATCGGGTGGACTATCAAGACTACAAATCACCTGAGATAAACCCCGTTTGTGATGTTGAGTGCCGCGATGAAGGAATGCTGGTTAACTTGCAATCTTATGTCGACGCTCATCCTACAGGTGACATTCTTATTGTGCTGCATCAGATGGGAAACCATGGACCAGCTTATTTCAAGCGCTATCCCAAAAAGTTTGAAAAATTTACGCCTACCTGTCAAAACAATCAGCTGGAAGAGTGCACCAAAGCAGAAATTAATAATGCTTATGACAACGCCATCCTGTACACCGATTATTTTTTATCAAAAACGATTAAATTTTTAAAGAATAATGATCAAAAATTTGAAGCCGTCTTGTTTTATGTAAGCGATCATGGCGAATCACTGGGTGAAAATAATATGTATTTACACGGTTTACCCTATGTGATTGCGCCTTACGAGCAGATTCATGTGCCCATGCTTATGTGGTTCAGCGATCATCTCATTGGTAGTGAGATTGATTTTAAACAGCTTGTGAAGCAGAAAAATAGAAAATTATCACACGACAACGTCTTTCATACTCTGTTGGGGTTGATGGAGATCGATTCTGAATTGTATGATGAAAATATGGATATTGTTGATCATGATCATGAAAATGACAGTTAATCCTATTTGGTTAATTATGCTGGTTTTTGTTCAGGATTATTTTTATAATTTTGAAACCGCGCATTGGGTTTTGGATAAGGATTCGCCAATCCCTAAGCTTGTGTTTTACGATGGCATCAAAAAGCTCTATATTTTATTTGTTTTGGGCGTGTTAATGAGTGTGTTGTTTTTCCGTCGGCGCTCCCTGTTTGCACCATATAAAAAAGGCTTATTGATTGTTTTGTTTTCTTGTGTTGCTGTACCCTTGTTTATCAGCTTGCTCAAAGCCACAACGCATGTGCCTTGCCCAAAAGACATCCAGCACTATGGCGGTGTATACCCCTATGTGACCGTCTTCTCGACGTATCCTGACTCCTTTCGCCAAACAAAAAACATAAAATGTTACCCGGCGGGTCACGCCAGTGGGGGGTTTGCCTTGATGTCTCTGTTTTTTCTCTTTTCAAGAAAACGAAACAAAATAATCGCGCTAATTTTTGCTGTTTTGGTTGGCTGGACGATCGGGGTATATAAAATGATAATAGGCGATCACTTTTTCAGTCACACGTTCATAAGCATGGTATTGTCTTGGCTTTTAATTCTGTTCATTCGATGCGGCGTGGATGGATTTTATAGTTATAAGTGTGCCAACAGAAAAGCGATGCATGTTGGTCAATATCATGAAGAAAAGGGCGCGGCGAATTTCCTGACCCTTAAAAGATGATTGTTATTTGTCCGGCTGTGACTGTAAATGGTTGAGTGATTGTTTTGAATAAGGACATCCATGAATTAGTAAATTGGAATACTTGCACAAGGGGATTTTTTTGATTAATAGGCTTATGATTAATCAACATAAGATGTAATATGTTTGTTACCACCTGAATAAAGGCAATAATGTATTGCGATTTTTAAGGGAATCGATAGAGTTTGGCTAAAATATCATCAAAGTGCTATTCCAACGCAATAGCCTGTTTTCGGCCAAATTTGACTGAGTAAGTGCGAAGTGGGGAAGGGTGGGTTTTACCCAAAAGCGATTCGGCAGTTACGCATACCTTGAGCCCAGTGGCGATTCAAGCTTTGGCATATTTTCTGGATGGAGTGGTATTTCCCAACAAATTTCTTAAATCGACTCTCAAAATGTTGAGCACAATAGAACCATTGTTTGGCGTCTATTTTAAGGCGTTCTAGAATCGGTGGGCTATTTTCCGGAATATAACCTCTTTTGTCCTCTCGTAAAATTTTTCCTGTCCAGTCGATAAGCTGTAAGTATTCCTCAAGCTTAAAAGGGATTCCAGATGGCTCATTTAAGCAGGCGTTACCAGAAAATGTTTGAAGATGCTTCGGAGTGGATGCTGCCGTATCGATACATGAAACAGGCTGACTTTCTTTGATGTGTCTAATTCGATCTTGTATTGAGGTAAAATTTGATGCTTCAGGTGTTTCCGCCATTTGTGCACGAATTGGATTCAGATCAACATAGGCCATGGCGGAGAGTACGGCGGATTCATCCAGCAAAGCTTGACTTTTAAATCGCCCCTCCCAAAAACGTCCCGTGCAGTTATCTTCCTGATTAGCCTTTCGTGCAATGGGTTCGTTGATGCAGCGCATAAACCAGCTGATGGAGCACAATCGACTTCGGCTAGTTTCGACGTAATCGGATACGAAACGCGTTGCTGTTTCGCTGAGTGGCTTTCCGGATAAGTAGTCTTGCACTTCAGTTGGACCGCGGAACACCATGCACCAACGCTCTAAAACTTCTCGCATGCTCCAGTTCTGAGTGGCGTGATCATCCACGCACAGCACAAGGTGGTAGTGATTGGACATAATGGCATAGCTAGCAATTTCAATTGAAAATACTGAGGTTAGCAGATTTAATCGGTCCGCGATCCATTGGCGACGGTGCTCGTAATTCTTGCCTGAGGAAACATCCAGTCCACACAGAAATGATTGGCGTACACATCTGGAGACGACATGGTAGTAAGGAGTGTCTTCCAAGTTGATGAGTGAACTTCGAGGATGCGTCATGTTAATTTCGATATTATTTTGGTGTATATATATACAGTTATTGAATCTTAAAATAGATTGTTTGGGATGTCAACTAGTTTGGGCTGTCATTGTAAAAAATATTTCTGGGTATCTGTGGTGTGCACTTTGTTGTTTGGTAGAGGCGAATAGTGGGTGTCCTGAAAGGACCTCTGAAAGGACCATCCTGAAATTAGGGAGATGGTGATGCTAAAGGTTTAAAAATTTACCTATCCATACGGGCAATTTATCATAGTAGTCTGCTGGAAATTGATGACCCGCATTTGGGTAGCTGTAATGGTTTACCTGAGCCCCTTGTGTAACGAGGTATTCGCGGTCTTGTTGGCTCAGGGAGAGGTTGTACTGGTGCTCAAGTTCACCATTAGTTATGATATAAATCTGCTTTTGAAGCGCTGCTGGTGGTGCATTTTTCACGGCATCAGTCAGTTCAATAGACTTAACGGGGTATAGCCCTGGAGACATAGCCAAAGCGCCGTTCCATTCGGGGGCATTATTCACTGCCACGGTCAAAGAGACTTGCGCGCCTTGGGAGAATCCAAATAATGCCTTTGAAGCGAGTTTGAGGCCTTCATTTTTGGCGATTACCTGCATTACTTTTTGAATATGTGTGATGTTTGTTTCGTAGTCTGGCGTCCATGCGTAAGCATTTTTCCCTAAAACGGTCGGTCCGCTGATGCCGATAAAAGCAACTTTCATATTGTTTGATAAACTCTGGTAACCCTCATGGATGAAGCTTTCAGGTGAATCTCCTTTGCCGTGCAAGGCAACCATTGTTGGTAGTGCGATTTCACCTGTGTAACCGTCAGGGACAATGAGTGAGTAACTGAATTTTTTCGAGTTGTGCCAGTAGTTTTCCATTTCTGAGATAAATTGCTTTGTATTCGCCCACTGCTCGCTGGACCGGAGGTTTTTCATATCCTCATCTTGTTCCGTCCAGCTTAGGTCTGGGGATCCATCAGTGGCATCTTTGATTAACCAATAGTTTGCTGCTTGGGTGTCTCCAGATAAGGCGTAATAACTCGCCATCTCGTAGTATCCGTCGTGCCCTTTGTGTAGCGCCCAATAGTAGTGCTTGATCGCACTTGGGTAATCGCCTTTCTGGTATGCTGATCTTGCCATGCCGACCAATTGATCGATAGGGTAATTGCTCAGATCAATCTGTACATAGCGGCTCGGTGCTGAGGGCGTTTGGACGGAAGGTGTTTTTGGTGGGGGCGTTGTTTCGTCCTCAAACGTTCTTGCTTGTGAGCGTAAGGGTGCAGAGAGTATGAGCAGTAAAAGGGTGTGAAGTATGATTTTCATTCAGTTTGTCCTATGAATAACTGACTTTTTTGTCATGGAGCGTTGCTTCAAGTTCGTGTGGCTTATTATGTACTATTTTCGGTATCTGCGGAGCCTTCCTCTGTCAGGCAAGTTGTCGGTCTTGATTCATCCATAACTACTCCAAAGAGAGGGGTGAAACCTTCTCCTAAGTATGTGGATGTTCCCGTTTCCTTTCCGTTTCCTTTCGTTTGGCAGTGTTGGATTTTGAGCAAAGGTGAGCTTCCGGCGTAGTGCGGAACTTCTCCTCCGCATTCTGATTTACTGGCCACACCAACCCAGCGCCCTAAATCTTGGCTGTCCCGTTTGTGGTCCTACCGGCGGCAGCAAGGGCTTTACCAATGCGCTTGGTCAACGGCATCAGATTCTGACGATTTGCTATGGTCCCTTGGGGGGCTTGCCGGACGTGGTCATTGAGCCGGATGGTTCGACGACGAAAATGGGATACGATTACCCGAACAGTCGCAAACTCAGTGAAACGAGCAGCCGCACGAATTTGTTGGGGCATACGATTACCTTGGTGACTGAATACGAATACGATGCGCAAGATCGCGTCATTTTAACGCGTCATCCCGACGGTTCGGAAACCCATACCGAATACAATGCACTGGGCCTGGAAACCGCACACGTGGATGGTTTGGGTCGCCGAACGGAATATGTGTACGATCAACGCGGCAATCAAGTCGCGGTGTATTATCCCGATGGTACTGAGGAAAATAAAACGTGGGACCCCGCTGGCAATCTGGCCAGTGAAACGGATCGTGCGGGTAATACCACGTATTACGAATACGATGTCGCCAATCGAAAAATTCAAACGACGCACGCCGATGGTTCGGTGGAGCGTGTGGAATACGACGCGGCGGGTCGTAGGACGGCGATGATTGATGCGTTAGGTCGTCGTACCGAATACCGCTACAACGACATTGATCAACAGCTGGCGACAATTTTCCCCGATGGCAGTGAGACGACCAGTGCGTACGATGCCTTATCTCGCCGCACTGCAACGACAGACCAAGCCGCTGTGCCAACGCGGTTTGACTATGATGCGCAGAGTCGACTGGTCGCAGTCAAGGATGCCCTGAATCAAGTGACCACTTATGCCTATGATGAGCAGGGCAATAAAGTGTCGCAAACGGATGCTAACGAGCACGTCACTGAGTGGGAATACGATACGATGGGTCGCGTTACGCAGCGGATTTTACCGTTGGGTCAGGGCGAATCTTTCACGTACGACAAGGCGGGTCAACGCCTGAGCCATACCGATTTTAATGGCGCGACCACCACTTATTCTTATGACATCAATGGTCAAATCCTCGCGATTTATTACGCCGATGGCAGCCAGGAAGCGTTTACTTACGACGCCCTTGGCCGCCGCACGTCCGCCCTGCAAACCGCAAGCATGGGTGAGCAACGACAGACGACGTACGTTTATGATGCGATGGGTCGTTTAGTCCAAGAAACACAGCCGGATGGCACCAAACTGGTGTATGGCTATGACCTCAATGGCAATAAAATAAGCTTAACCGTCACATTACCCGATGGCCGTGAACAGCTCACGACCTATACCTACGACGCGTTAAATCGCCTAGAAACGGTAAGCAATGAAACCGGCGTTACGGGTTATGGCTATGACGCGGTTGGCAATCGCACTCATGTAATGCACCCCAATGGCAGCAGCCAAGTGTATCGTTATGACTACGATTACACCTTGGATGCCACAGGTCGACGCACAGGTATGGCTGAACAGGATGGTCGGGATACGCGTTATACCTATGATCCGCTGTATCGTTTGACCACCGAAATCATTACCGATCCGAATAAGCCAATGTACCAAGCCAGTTATACCTATGATGCCGTTGGTAATCGTATTCAAGGGGTGATCGATGGTGTAACAACGGCGTATACTTATGATGCCAATGATCGGTTGCTGCAGCAAGGGGGCACGCAATACAGCTACGATGCCAATGGTAATCTGCTGAGCACCACCTTGGATGGCCTGACGACTGAGTACGTTTACGACAGTAAAAACAAGTTAATCAGCGCAGACACTGCAGATGGTGCCTTGGCCTTTAGCTACAACGCCGATGGTATTCGCACTGGGAAGACGCGTGCGGGTGTGGCAACCCAGTACGTGGTGGATAGCAATCGGGATTATGCACAGGTGCTCGTAGAGAAAACGGGCACAGATGAGGTGGTTTATACCTTCGGTGATAACTTGGTTAGTCAAGATCGTAATGGCGCGGTGAATTTCTACCATTACGATGGGCTTGGCTCGACGCGGGCATTATCTGATGCCAGCGGCTCTTTAACAGATACCTATGATTATGAAGCCTTTGGTGAGGTGCTTACTCAGACAGGCGCGACAGTAAATAGTTATTTATTTACGGGCGAGCAGTTTGATCAAGATCTTGATCAGTATTATCTGCGGGCGCGGTATTATAACCAGGCCACTGGGCGGTTTACGCAGCAAGATACTTGGATGGGAGTTGATTCAGACCCCATCACTCTGAACAAATATGTTTATGCTAATGCAGATCCTGTAAATTGGACGGATCCAACAGGAAACTTCTCTATAGGCTCTGCGATGTCTGCTATAGGAAACTTTGCTAGGTTAGCAACGACAGCCACGATCAACGTGGGAAGAGCTGTGGCTGGCAGGGTTAATGGGACATCAATTCGAAATGTTGCTTCGCTTCGAACTAGGCTTTGGTTGAATTGAACCATTGGTAGAGTTCAATCCAGACTTCCTGAGAGTTTTGGCCGCGGAAAGTTAAATAAGAAGAGAGCAGGTTGGAGATGGAATGACGGTAAGGGCAATGGTGTTCGTGTAGACAAAGGAAGCCCTAAAAGCAGCTCGCCTTCTCAGCGTCCAGATCATGTTATTGTTAATAGCGGCGGGCGAGTAATCGGCAGGAATGGAAAACCGATTAACGGAAGTATCAAAGATAATCCTGTGGAGGCTCATATTCCGCTTAGAGAGTGGTTAACTTGGTCTAAATGGAATAGTCCATAAGAGGATATAAAGAAGTGTCTGTAACACAACAATTAGTAAGATTAAATACTGAAGAGTTTAAAAAATATTTGGAAGCTGACGAATTTGATGGTGTGTTAAGTTACGATGGGGTTGAAAAAATACGTTATCTAGATTTGGGTTGGGATGCTTCATTTTTTAGAAAGCTGCTTATGAGGTCGGATGATAACCATGATTTATGTAAGTTGTTAGAAGGAATGCATCGACTTGAATTTGACTGCGATGTGGCTGAGCAGCCATTATACCTTACAGCTGAAGAGGTAAATAACTTAGTTGAGGAGGCTGAGAAAATAGATGTAACTTCAGTGCTTGAGTTGGCACCGAAAGATGTAGAAGATCTTAATTCATTATTGAAAAGTGATTACGTTGAATATCCTGACGAAATATTTAGAGATACCTGGGCTGCTTTATTAGACTTTTATAAGTTTGCAAAATCTGAAGGGCAGCTTGTAGTCAATTGGTGGGATTAATCAAGAGACTCAAACTTATAACCCCCCAGGGCTTGACCAAGGTACAACCAAATCGTACAACCGCCTCCAAGCTCATTGCCTTTGTTCAGGTCAGGCAAAAACAGCTGTTAATCAGACAAATTATGCCTGAGGTTAACGTTTGCAATTTCAAAAGTCGCGTCGGGGGTTTGTGACTGATAAAATGCTCGTTAGGCCTGAAATGATGTAAAAAACTGCGGTGCATCAGGGCTCTAGACGTATGGGTACGTAGGATGCGTCGGAGAAACTGTTTTATGCACAGGTGCTCGTAGAGAAAACGGGCACAAATGAGGTGATTTATACCTTCGGCGATGACTTGGTCAGTCAAGAACGTAATGGTGCGGTGAATTTCTACCATTACGATGGCCTTGGCTCAACGCGGGCATTATCGCTTTTTAACAGATACCTATGCTTATGAAGCCTTTGGTAAGGTTTTAAATCAAACGGGCGCGACGGAAAATAGTTATCTATTTACCGGTGAGCAGTTTGATCAGGATCTTGATCAGTATTATTTGCGGGCGCGGTATTATGATCAGGGCACTGGGCGGTTTACGCAGCAAGATACTTGGATGGGGCGGGATTTTGATCCGATTACTCTGAATAAGTATGTTTATGCTAATGCCGATCCGGCTAACAACATAGACCCGACGGGGAATTTCTCGATGGGTTCGGTTATGTCGGCAATCAATATACTGCAACTTTGGCAAGTACAGCTACGTCTGCATACAGTTTGTATGGCGCCGCTACAGATGAAGACGGGCTTACAGCTAAGGAGGCCGGCTGGGCTTTATTGATAGCAGCTTCAGGCCCTGCGGGCGGAAAGATCATAGGGCTTCTAGGTAAGTCAAAAGCCGCTAAAAAGTTATGTGAAAATGTATGCGGCTTGTTAAATAAGAGTAAAGTTATTGGTCCGGCAATTAAATTTAGAAGTCCAGGGTCAATAAACTTTACTCAAAGTAGTATCAAAAGCACTTTTAAGAATGGCGGTAGTGTTGATGATCTGATTGCCGGTTTAAAATCAGGGGCTATTAAAGCTGATGGTCTGCCCCCCAATTCGAATACTTAAAAAGGATGGAAAAATATTTTCGCTAGATAATAGAAGGTTGTATGCAGCGAAACAGGCTGGTGTGAAGGTTAAAACTGTGGGCGCTAGTCAAGACGAAATTTTAATAGAGTCATGGAAGTTCACTACTAAAAATGGTGGCTCTTCAATTAAATATAAAAAATAGGTAGATCAATGAAAGATTTATTAGAAAAGATTGGTGCAGTTGAAGATCAATCGTCACTGGCAGAGTTTGTGCAAGGGTTGGCTGATGACTATTCTAATAACCCTGATGATTGGGAGAATAATAATTTGGAGTCCTTTTTGCGTGCTATGTCTTCATGGATTGAGGATATGGATAGTTATTATCAAAATACTGGGCAACCTTATAAAGAGAGAAATGTTTCTTGGAAAAACTTTGCCGATATTTTGGCTGCGGCAACGATGTATGAATAAATGGAAAACTGTAGCCTAATAGAAACCTAACGGTTCTGTCGCAAATAATTCGCCAAATACGGGTAGCCAGCTCTTTTCGACAGATTACGCGGCTAACGCATAGAACAAGGCTACGGGAGACTCATCGTCTCCCAAAACATGCTGGCCTTTTTTCAGCATGCGCCAAAGTTCG
>JARRRL010000251.1:0-5513 GCA_037380725.1 Gammaproteobacteria bacterium
GCTGTAGTGACGCGTTTCTGTATCTGAAGTTCAGAACTTGATGTTTTAATGTTGATATTTTTTAATTCGTATGAAGGTATTTTTACAGGGAGCTCATATAGGAAATAGGAATATAGGTTTGGAATTTATACCAATCTTAATTATAAATCTGATGGAGTACTTTCCAATGAAGAATAATCTAATGGAGGATAAGAAGACATCGTGAGCGAGAAGGGTGAGTCAGATGAGGTATTTATGCGGGAAGCGCTGACTCAGGCCCGCTGGGCAGGTGCATTGGGGGAAATACCGGTCGGTGCCGTTGTGGTTCGAGATGGTGAAGTGATCGCGAAGGCGCATAATGCGCCCATTTCGTCGTGTGACCCGACAGGGCATGCTGAGATTCGTGTGCTGCGAGCGGCGGCGCAGCACCTTAAGAATTACCGATTGGTGGCGTGTGATGTGTACGTGACGCTGGAACCGTGCATGATGTGTTTCGGCGCTTTGGTGCATGCGCGTATACGTCGCCTCGTGTATGGGGCGCGTGAACCCCGTGCGGGGGTGATCGAGAGTCAGTTGTGTGCAGCGAACTTATTGTTTTTTAATCATAATCTGGATGTGCAAGGTGGCGTATTGGAAACCGATTGCTCTGCCTTGTTGAGTGATTTTTTTCGCGAGCGGCGGCGCGGGGGTTAGAAAGAAAAAATAAGTGCCATAAAAACGGGGGATGTTTTTATGGCACTATGCTTTTCTTTTTATTATGGCGAGGGCGGGTAGAGTATCTTTTTATTATTGTTCTACCCGGTGAAGAAGCCGCGTTTATTAACGCCGCATGTTATTATTGTCGGTTTTTGTGTTTTTTTGATGTTGAGCGGTACAGTCTTTCATCCACCCATGTCTTCTGTTTCTATTTCGTCACGTGTGAACTTTGTGGGGGCTGGCATTTCGGCCAATTCCAGCAGCTCTTGAACTTGCTCCGTTTCAGCAAATTCACTGTTTAAGGTTTCGATTTCCGCATTGCGTGTTCGAACCTGCGTTTCCAGTTTGCGAATTTCCCCTTCAAGCTGATGCACACGGCTTTGAATGTCTCGTTTCTTGATCTGCGCGTCACGAATGATGTCTTGGACGTTGATGCCTGTGGTTTCCAGTGTGCGCTTGACGATCGTCATGAGAACCGTAACGTCTCCCGTTTCTGGTAATTGGCGTAATAATTTTATGGCTTCACCAATCCCATACTTCATTCGATTGCTGTTGGCGGTGTTCGGGGAGACGGTTGTTTTAGCGGGCGTAGTCATGTTTGGTGTCTGTTGGGCGTTGTGACTGTGGTTCGTGCTGAGACTGTTCGGGGCTGGCGTGCTATGAGTGTGAGCGGTGTTCTGGTTTGAGTTGGTGTTCTGTTGCGCATAATGATTTTGGGGGTAAGCATTGGGCGCAGCGGTATGCGGTAAATTGGGCAAACTGCCTTCGTAGTTCGATGCGGACCGATCTGATGAGAAGGTGTTGCGAATGCTCGGTTCATGCGGTGTGAGGGTTCCGCCTTGTCCGCGATTACGAGAAAACACACCAACGTTATTGGGGCGATTGTCGTGTTCGTGTTGAAAGTTGAAAGAGGTAGCCATTGCTGTGTCCTGCTCCTGCGTCATCGCGGGGTTGCTGCGGTGTTGAGTTGGTATCGGTTCATGGGTCTCATGGTATGCCAGTGGGTCATGGTGCTGTGTCTGATTAGCTTGTATGTTGTCGTGCGTATTGTTGTGGTGCGTATTGATATTGTCATAAATGTTGTGGTGCTGTTCCGCCTCCTCGTCAGAAAAGGCGTCAATCGGCGTATCACCGTAAGGCAGCGGCGCCAGTTGGGGCGTCTCAGCGCCGTTCATGTCATACGCGTCTTCGGTGTCGTCGAACAGGTATTCCAGTGTGTCATCTTCATCTTGTTCAGTGATGAATTCCTCTGGTTCGAAGTCAGGATGAGGGCCGTTGTGCAGCGCCTGCTCGAATTGTTCCTGTTCATTCTGAGCTTCGGAATCCGCGGGGATAAAAGCGCGATCCAGCGAGCTCAGTGATTCGTCGTAACCCAAAGGGATACTTTTGCCAGACGACGCTGAGGCGTTGGCGGTGTTATTTATTTTGGGTTCCAACAGCGACGAGATAAAATCTGGCTCTGATCTGCTGGATGTCCCGTTTTTGATCCCGTTTTTGATCGTCGAGGACTTATTGGACTGGTTTCTGCTGAACAGACCCATGGTTTTTTCCTTTCTACACTTTCAAACGCAAGTTCAAACGCAAGCTTATTGTTATGGTGTGCACAGTAATACAGTACCTCATTAAGCGATTGCACATCAATTAGGACAATTCGATCGCAAAGATTTTATCATTGTCGGGTTCATTGTTTTCCGTGTCGGTCTCTTTTTGTGTGTGTTCGTGTTGTCTCTTGCTTGGTTTGTGTTTCGCGATGAAGCAATTTATCAGCGTCCTGTTGGCAGAGTTGTCGCTGTTTTGTATTCATGGGCGTGTTGTTGTTGAGCCAGTGACGGTGCTTTTTTCTCCAGGCCGATTGCGTCTTTGAAGGCGCTGGCTAGGGTGACAAGACCAGAAACAGCAAATACCCCAGGCAGTACGCTGGCGACGGGCGTTTGCGAATCAATAAAGAACAAGGTAGCGAACAGTCCACCGGTGAGTAACACGGTGCCCAGAGCGGTTTCGCCCACTACTTGCCAACGCTGATGACCGTGTTGGCGAGGGCTGGCGTCGTAAGTGAGTTCCAGCAAAGATTGTTCGTAAGCGGAAAGGCTATCGGTGTCGTCCAAAGCAGAAAAGGTATCTGCCCATTCATCCACTTTGCTGATTTTATCTAATGAGCTAAAGGGCTTGGCATTCTGATGGGTCTGTTGGTGTTGTGGTTTTCGCTTAGGCGTGACGCTGTTACGGTTTGACTCAAGCTGAACCGTGCTTGCTGGCTGTACGGATTGCTTTTTGGTTTGTGTGGGTCGTTTTGGCTGTATAGATTGTTTTGGCGTAGCGTGTTTGGGCTGTGTGCTGCCTTGCACAGGCTGTTTTACCGCTGCTTGTGTTAATGGTTGTGATAATTGTTGTGTAGAGTGTGTCGGTGGCGCCAGTGGCTTTTGAGCGATTGGTCTCTCTTGTGTTGGCATTACATTTTTCGGTGCAGCGTTTTTCGGCGTTACCGGTTTCGGCGCCGCATTGAGATGCGTTGGGGAATGGTTGAGCTGATTGGGTGTGTTGCTGTGGCTTGTTATGTTGTGTGTTATTGTATGCGGTGGTTTTGTCGCTGGGCGCTGTGTGGTTGTTTGGTGCTGTGCGCTCGGATGCTGTGGTCTGCCGTCGGGCGCAGATGCTTGGGCGTAAGGAGGCGGAGTGATAAACTCACTTGATGGCTCGACGCCTAAGTTGATTCGCATGGGATCTTTCGGAATATTTTCTACAGCACGGGTGTCATTGAACGGATTTGTGCACCAATCAGGTGCCGCGTGTTGCACTGTTGCCGTTTGACGGTGTTCAACGATTTGGTGCGTGGCTGAAGGTTGGTGCGTGACTGAAGGGTGAGGCATCTGTTTGGCTGGAGCAATGTGTTTTACTTGTGCAGCAGGTACTCGTACAGTAGGCAGTGTGTCAGCTCGGCGTGCAGTTGCGCCTTGTGAAGCGACGGCGGTGTTGACCGTGGCGCTGGGTTGTTCTTGAATAGATTGTTTTTGAGTGGGGTGTTGAACTACGCGGGTATCGCCAATGGTCTTTTGGTGGAAGTGAAAGACGTCGCGTCGTTGCCGTTCAAATCGTGCGAGCAGCGCATCGTAGCCTTGTGTGCGCCAGACGGTGTATTCGGCGCGTGTGATCAGTGTGATCAGGATAAATTCGCGCTCTTCATCGTTAATCACGGTTGAATTGGGAAAATTTTCGATTAATTGTTTAGGTTCACTCATGAGAACGCCGTCCCAACCGTATTGATTGAGTACGGGGCTGTCGATGAGTTCGGCGTAACCGACTCGGAGTGCGTCGTTGCATTCACTCTCTGCGTTAAAACTGCCTACCAGTTCGGCAAAGGTCTGTGGGTAATCGTCGGAGATTCCCAGAAAGACCTTGTTGGATAACTCAGGTAAGGACAGGGTTAAGAACGCTTTTGAGGAACTGCCGTACAAGCGTGTGGTGGCTACCCAGTAGCGATCGCTGGCGGCGCCCGAAAATTCGTACGGTGTCAGCGTTGCCTCTCGACTGATGGGGGCATTTCGCATGATGTACTGATATAAGGCTTGCTGTTCCGGTGAAGGACTGGCGTGGCTCATGATTGTAATGACTCATCATGTTTAACACATCTGGTTTGATACAGGGCCAACAAATCGGGTGCGAAAACGATGCGATGCGCGTGTGTTGCTTATTGGCCGACTCACAAAAACGATACCTGATTAATTAATCCATTAGCGTTAAAATTTGGTCCAGTTTTGTTGTCGAGACATCGGTGATGTGGCCGCTTGCGTCTCGTCGTGGGTCGGCCTGTATGTGTGCAATATTTTTTGTATTGATTTTGTGTTTATATTATACGTAATGGTATGTGTCTAGTGTGTTTTTATAAGGAGAAATAAGGTGATTGATCAAATGGGGTGGGGGACGACTCATCAGCAGGGTGACTCGGCATCGAGTCAGTGGTATCAACAGGCGTATCACACACATGAGCTGGTTGCGGATGATCCGCAGCTGCCTTTACGTGAAGATGTGAAATTTTTGGGCGAATTGTTGGGGCAAACCATCGCGCGCGCTGAAGGGCAAAAGGTGCTGGAAGCCATAGAAAATATCCGCAGCTTGTCCAAACGGGCGCGAGCTGGGGATCAGGTGGCGCGCACCGCCTTGGTTGCTGAACTGGCTCGTGTGGATGATGATGAGTTGGTCGTGATCAGTCGAGCTTTTGGGCACTTTTTGCACTTGGCTAATGTGGCTGAAGAACATCACTTGGTGCGCCGCCGTCGCGCGGCTCGACGACAGGGGGTGCCGCAAGCGGGCAGTATTCAAGCTTTGCTGGAAAATTTGCAAGAATGGGGGAAGACAGGCGCGGATTTTCGTGCCCAATTGGATTGTGTTCATATTGATCTGGTGTTAACGGCACACCCCACAGAAGTGGCGCGCCGTACGCTCATTCAGATTTTTAATGATATTGCCGCTTTGTTGAGTACGTTGGATCGGCAGGATCTGACACCCCTGGCGCGCAGTCGATATTCTCGGCAGTTAGCGGATCGGGTAATCGCGTTGTGGCATACGGAGGAAATTCGGACGCAGCGTCCTTCGCCAGTCAATGAAGCCAAATGGGGTTTTATTGCGGTTGAACAGTCTTTTTGGTTTGCCATACCTAATTTTCTGCGTGAATTGGACTACCAATTGGAGCGTCATGCTCTGGATCCAGTCGCCGACAGCTTGACGCGTTTCGTGATCAACAGAGGGACATTCGTGGCCAGGCTGAAGAAAGACGAAAAGAAGTCTCCCGGTTACAGCTGCGTCACCGTGAATTATACGTCGATGCCGAGCATATGCGCGAG
>JARRRL010000252.1:0-3648 GCA_037380725.1 Gammaproteobacteria bacterium
TTGCGATATCACGTAGTACGTTTCGTACGATAGGTCGTACGGTAGACCCATTGGGAGGGGGTGTTGGCTTACTTCCGTTAACCAAGAGACTTGGGATATACCCATTGGAATGCGCCGATTGTGGGTGTGGGGACAAAGTGGGCGAACGTGAAACCAGCGGTTTCAAGAGGGGGTGGTAGCGTGAAGTTGCAACAGCTTCGTTATATTTGGGAAGTGGCTCGTCATGAGCTGAATGTCTCTGTTACGGCACAAAGTTTGTATACTTCTCAACCGGGCATCAGTAAGCAAATTCGTCTTTTGGAAGATGAGTTGGGTGTGGAGATCTTTGCGCGTAGTGGAAAGCACTTGACTCGGGTAACACCAGCGGGTGAGAGCATCTTGAAGATTGCGGGTGAAATTCTTCGTAAAGTTGAAAGCATTAAACAGGTAGCGCAAGAATTTTCCGATGAGCAAAAAGGCAGTCTATCGATTGCCACTACCCACACGCAAGCGCGCTATGCGCTGCCGCCGGTGATCGGCTCGTTTATTGCCGAATACCCGGAAGTGTCACTGCATATGCATCAAGGAACACCCATTCAAATTTCAGAAATGGCGGCGGATGGCACGGTGGATTTTGCCATCGCCACTGAAGCGTTAGAGCTGTTTGGTGATTTGATTATGATGCCATGTTACCGTTGGAATCGGGCGGTGGTGGTACGGAGAGATCATCCATTGACGCAAGTGTCGACGCTGAAGTTGGAAGACGTAGCGCGTTACCCCATTGTGACATATGTGTTTGGATTCACCGGTCGCTCAAAGCTTGATGACGCGTTCATTAATCACGGCTTAACACCAAAAGTTGTGTTCACAGCGGCTGATGCGGACGTGATCAAAACGTATGTGAAACTGGGGCTGGGTGTGGGTATCGTGGCGAAAATGGCGTGTCAAGAGCCTGATCCGGATCTGGTGGTGTTGGACGCTGAGCATTTGTTTGAGCCAAGCGTGACCCGTATTGGTTTCCGGAAGGGCACTTTTTTACGGGGTTACATGTATGACTTTATTGAGCGTTTTGCACCTCACCTGACACGAGAGGTGATTGACGAAGCGCTGTCGCGTTCAACCCGCTCTGATATCGATGAACTGTTTGCTACGCTCGAATTGCCACGTATATAGTAAATAGCGAATAGAATTAGATTTGATGGGATGTGTTTGAATTTTATGGGATGTGTTTGAAGAAGATGCCCGCCGCGCGCGAGGAGAGTAAAAGTGCAAGCGGCGGGATCTCCGGTATTGACTGTGCTTGTATAATGTAGGCAGGTGTGAGAGTGTCCTGCCCACAGCACGGCCAAAAGCGCTTAAGAACCGATCTTAGAAGCAGCCGATTGTGTTGCTGAACTCACAGAACTGAGCGAACCGCCAACGGTGGTTACTGAGTTCGTGAATATGAACGCGTTGTATTGCATTTGGATCAAAGACGCTGGATCGTCTGTAATGCCATTTTGCAGTTGAGATTGGAAGTTACCTTGTGCTTCTGTAATAAGACCTTGTCCTGTTCCGAGAATTTCAGCACCAATGCCCATTGAGTCACCTCATTTTTTGTTGGTATATCTTATTGTTTTTTGCTTTTTTTCCTCATCGACGCTCACCAAAAGTGGTGTTATGCGACGACGTATCGAGGAAAAAGCGCTCGATTACCATCCTTGAGAACTTCAATTGGCTATCCGTGCCATGGACGAACTCGCATACCTTTATATGTATAGCCTTATAAAATATAAGCCTCAGGCTACAAACACTGTATAAAAGTATTTTTCGGTTACGTCTCATTACATCTCGAAACAATTTTTATCATGACGTAACGCATTGGTGTAATACATACCTAGATATATTTCGCTTTTTCAGGCAGGAAACGCTCTTTTTGTAATCAAATGTTATGAATTTTGATGTCGATTCTGAGGAGGCAGTAGGGGGGAGGATCAGGTGGACCGTCCGAGTTGGTCCAAATTTATTCGATGTCGTCAGCATGGCGTCCCGAAAAATAACAAATTTTGTCCAATACAGGTGTGCAGTGTACGAGTGTACGGAAGTAAGGTGCTAAGAAGGTGTTACATTCAAGCTGTGTAGTCCGCATTCTTTGTGTGTGTCGTCGGTTTCCCACCACCATCTGCCTTCGCGTTCGTGCTGGCTGGGGAGGATAGGGCGTGTGCAAGGTTGGCAGCCAATAGATACAAAACCGCGTTCATGTAAGGGGTTATAGGGGATCTGTTCGCTGCGAATATATAGCCATACTTGTTCAGAGGTCAAATTGGCTAAGGGGTTGAATTTCACTAAGGGATGTTCTGGAGTTGAAAAAGTGCTATCCAATTGCACAATGGGAATTTCTTGACGACTGCCAGGGCTTTGATCTTTTCGTTGACCCGTAATCCAGGCATCGAATGGCGCCAGTATTTTGCGCATGGGATCGACCTTGCGGATTTGGCAACATTCGTGGTGACCTTCTTTATAAAAACTGAATAACCCTTTGCGGCTGACCAGCGCACTGACTTCTTGTGCATTGGGAAACGCAATGTGCAGATCGATGTCATAGGTATCGCGAACTTTTTCCAGGAACTGATAGGTTTCTGGATGCAGTCTGCCGGTGTCGAGTGTGAAGACGCGTACGCCGGGTTTAATTTGCGCCGCCATGTGTACTAACACCACATCTTCGGCGCCAGAAAAAGACACCGCGATGTTGTGATAGTGGTTCAGGGCGGTTTTCAAAATACGATACGGTTTATCGGCGGGTAACTCGTGTTGCCATTGCGACACCTGGGTTTGAGTGCGTTCGTGATGGGGATGTGGTGAATGACGTGACATATGGCTATCCTGATGCGTATTTGTTTATTAGGTGATGATGACCGGTTTGGTCGGTCAAAGCGGGGTTTCACACTGATTTTATGCGTCGATTCAATTGGCAATCTTCCATGAGTCGCGTTGAGATTTCTTCAATCGAGTAGTGGGTGCTGTTGAGAAAGGGGATGTTTTCTTTTTTGTAGAGCGCCTCCACTTGTCGTACTTCCATTTCACATTGTTGATACGACGCGTAGCGGCTGTTGGCTTTTCGCTCGTTGCGAATGGACGCCAAGCGTTCGGGATCAATACTTAATCCAAACAGTTTTTTTCGATAGGGTTGTAAGCATTTGGGCAATCCTACATCATCGAGATCTTCTTCGGTAAGAGGGTAATTGGCTGCCCGTATACCGAATTGCAATGCCAGGTAAAGGCAAGTGGGTGTTTTGCCGGAACGGGATACGCCAACGATGACGATATCGGCGGAATGGTAATGGCGTGTGCGAGTGCCGTCGTCATTATCGACCGCATAGTTGATGGCTTCCATGCGTGTCAGGTATTCGGCGGAATTGACAATGGCGTGTGAACGGCCAACCGTGTAGGATGACTTGGCGTGTAATTCCAACTCCAGCGGTTTCAAAAATGTGGCGAAAATGTCGATCAAGTACCCACTGGACTGAGCCAGAATGCTGCGAATTTGATCATTGACTACCGTGTCGAAAACGAGTGGCCGCTCTGAATCCGATTGAGTACACTGTTCAATACGTTGCACAACACGCTGTGCTTTTTCAGGTGTGTCGACGTAAGGTATGGTGATGCGTTCGAAGGCAATGCCGTCAAATT
>JARRRL010000253.1:0-3618 GCA_037380725.1 Gammaproteobacteria bacterium
TAGCTACCCTCTGCGATGCCTGATTTTCTGGGGCTTTGGTCTGTACCTCCGTACCTGATGAGGTAGGGGGCAGAGAGATACCCGATGAGGTACGTCCAGCGGGTAGATATCCCCACATGAAAATGATATTAAACGTAATTTAATGAAACGTGCTTCTATAGAAGGAAATGGATGGAATGAAGATAATTTTGAGTACTTGAAAGCGGTTATCTATGGGTACCAAAGGGTTTTTTCTTGTTCTATGTATAATTGCAATTTTCTAACCTTAGAAACAAACGAGGGAAATATTGTAATGAATAATGTAAACCACTTTTTAAATTCGCTATCGTAGGAGGTTACTATGAGCAAAAAAATGTATATCACCGATTTGGATAAATCGTGGCTACATTCAGATCTGACGGTTTCAGCGTATGGTATTAGTATATGGAATAAGGTGATAGATATGGAGGTCAGTCTAACGTACGCGACTGCCAGAAGTCATGAAAAAGCAAAGAGTTTACTTCAAAGTCACAAGTTTAATACGCCATCTGTAGTTTTGAATGGTTCAGTTATTATGTCACCAGAGGGTGATATTTTAGTATGTAATTCATTATCTGATGAAATAACAAATTTTACGTTAGAATTAGGGCGTTTATATAATTTATCTCCGTTTATTCTTGGTATAGAGAATGTCAGGGATAGATTTCTTTACACTAATAAGATGAATGAAGGTCAACTTTGTTTCGTTCAACAAAGAAAAAACGATCCTAGATTAGTAATGGAGGATTGTGGTAGACCTCTCGAGAAAACACTAACTATAAATTATTTAGCTCCGAAAGATTCTCTACTTGAGCTAAAGGAAAAATTATCGTTCAACCTTAGCGAGAATGTTGAAATAAAGTTCGCGCAGGATCCATATTTTCCTAGCTATTATAGCTTGGAGGTATTGCATCCTCATGGTGACAAAGCTCACTCGTTGCAGTATTTAAGTGAAATCTATGACGTAAGCAAGGAGAACTTTGTTGTTTTCGGTGATAATCATAACGATACTGCGATGTTTGAGTTTGCCGGATTCGGCGTGGCAGTTAACAACGCAGTCGATGATATAAAGAAAATGGCTAATATGGTACTGGAATTATCTAACGATGAAGATGCAATTGCTCATTACCTTGCCGAACTGTATAAACTAGAGGTGTAGTGCAATGGATGATAAGTTAATAGAGACCAATACGGCTAAAATGGAGACGATTTATGGTGTATTCACGGCCACTGTTTTTTCATTCAAGAATAGCGAGGAAATAGCGCTTGTTAAAGGTGGAGGGGGAATTCCCTTAGTTAGAGTGCAAAGTGCCTGCCTGCCAAGTACGGCGCTGAATTCGACAATGTGCGATTGCAACCAACAAATTATCAAAGCACAAGAAAGGTTGTCGCATGAAAGCTTTGGTATTTTGATATATTTAATTAGTCAGGAGGCTATTGGTCAATTCCTGTTCGACTTCAGCCTTGTAGTGGTAGGTGCGTCCTTCCTCTGATGCTGTACCGTCACAGCGTTTTAAAGCCTCTTGATACTGGCGGTTAATCTCCTGCATCACTTCCACATTTCCGCCTAAATCAGGGTGGTTCTCTCTTGCTAGATTGCGATAGTGGCGTTTAATGGCTTCTACTGTGGTGATGCCTTTGAAGTATTGTGTTGTTGTCATTGTCTGACTCCCTTTGTTGTTAGTTGAGTTGAATTCACATTCAACTCTTGCCCTTCGGCGAGAAGGGGGGAGGCAAGGGCAGGGGCGAAAGCTTGGCAATATTGGAGTGAGTGACAGCGAACGTCCGCGAGGATGACCGTAGGGAAGGGGAATATTGTTGAGATTTCGGGCGAAGCCTTTACCCTTGCGCTTGCAGGGGGGAACGCCCTTCAATCAAAAACATACAATGAAATGGTCGCAGAATGAGCGATTGACTTAGGTGTATTATTTATATTACAATTAATACATTGATGGTTTATAGAATAGGTGGTGGATCATGGCACAACAAACTGTATCGTTCAGAATTGATGAAAATGTTCACAGCCGTTTGGTGATGGCAACCGATAAGCTTGGATTGAATGCCAGCAAAGTCTTTCGTGATGCGTTGATTGAAAAGCTTGAAGAATTGGAGGAACTTGTTATTGTATCCGACCGATTAAAACAAAAACGAAAACGCAAGCCTATCGCTGAATTGTGGAGTGAACTTGGACTGGACGATAACGTATGACGAGCTTTTTAGCCGAACGCAAGAGCTTAAGCAACAACTTGATAGCGATGGATGACTATCTAAGACGTAATGATTCAGGGACATATGATGACTAGCACTTTTGACAGAATGATGAAAAACACCTCCTTCAAAGAAGCTTTTAATGAAGAGTATAAAGCACTCGTCATCTCTGAACTCATCGGTGAAATGATGGAAGGGAATGGTAGCCTGTCCGTGCGTAAAGGGAAATTATCCGTCTTGCACAAGCCAACGGCGCGGAAAGATGGGGACACCCCTAATGACTCCCATCTGGATTGGTCTTGATGGCGCGAGGGCAGCGCCTTTAGAAATCAATTACTTCTTGTCAAAAAAATCAATAAAGTAAGGGGTCTTTTACACTTGACAGTATGTACCACATAAGGTACTATCCAATATGACAAGACCAAAGCATAAGATATTACCTGCTGTTTTCTTTCGTAGTGCTTCTGGCAAAGAGCCGGTACGTGACTGGCTGAAGAAGCTAGACAAGGACGATCGAGCCATTATCGGTGCAGACGTTAAAACAGTGGAGTTTGGCTGGCCTGTAGGAATGCCTGTATGCCGTCCAATGGCCGGTAGAAAAGGCTTATGGGAAGTACGTAGCGATATATCATCTGGGAAAATTGCTCGAATATTGTTTTTTACTCACAAGCAAAAAATGATTTTATTGCATGGTTTTGTGAAAAAATCGCAGAAAACGCCAGATAGTGATTTAGATTTGGCTATGAAACGAAAGAAGGAGCATGAAGACCATGACAAAAAATAAAAATCCGCATGAAGGTTCTTCTTTTGATGACTTTTTAAAAGAGGACAATATTTACGAAGAGTGCAAGGCTACCGCGCTCAAGCGTGTTTTATCATGGCAATTTGAGGAAGCCATGAAGCAGCAGCACCTTACCAAGAAAGCAATGGCCGAAAAAATGGATACTAGCCGTTCTCAGCTAGATCGTTTACTTGACCCTAAAAAAACAGGCGTTTCTTTAGAAACCCTGCAACGTGCCGCTTCCGTTATAGGGCGTGAGTTGCGAATAGAATTGGTTTAGTCCAATGTCACGCCATCCGTCCGCAAGCGCGGCGGATGGTGTGGTAGGGAACGCCCATGGCGCGGGCTATGTCTGCCATGCGCTCACCGTCTTGGTACATCTTTCTGACTTGCTGCTTTTGGGCTTGGGTGAGGGCTTCGGGTCTGCCAAGTCTTACGCCCCTGCGTTTGACTGCTTGTAATCCTGCTCTGGTACCGGCTTCATATTCGGCAAAGGCTGCAAGACAGGTTAACAGGATGTCCTTTGGAAAATGCCTTCCTTTGAAGATGATCATTATTTGCTCTCTGGTGTCGGTAAGCGACTGAATTACCAATGATCATACCATGCTACC
>JARRRL010000254.1:0-7168 GCA_037380725.1 Gammaproteobacteria bacterium
TTGTTAAATGAGAACAGGCGAGGTTCGAGTTCCTGCATACTGTAACCACAATGCGGGCAGGCAAAGTTTGATGAAAATACAATTTCTTCACCATTACTATCCATTGGGGCGGCAATCACAATCCCACCGGTGAGTTCTAATGCAGTTTCAAATGATTCTGCAAGGCGTTGTTGCAAATCGGAACGAACTTTAAAGCGATCGACGACGACTTCAATGGTGTGCTTTTGGTTTTTGTTGAGGCGGGGGATCTCGTCGATTTCGTGTACGGTGCCATTGATGCGTACGCGAATAAAACCTTGCGCGCGCAGTTGATCGATTAGCGCGTGGTATTCTCCTTTGCGATCACGCACGACCGGAGCCAATAACATGACTTTAGTATCCATGGGCCATTGCAGCACCTCATCCGTCATTTGCGAAATCGTTTGGGCTTCGAGGGTGACGTCGTGGTGTGGGCAGCGTGGTTGGCCAACGCGAGCGAAAAGCAAGCGTAAGTAATCGTGAATTTCTGTAACGGTCCCTACGGTTGAACGCGGATTATGTGAGGTGGATTTTTGTTCGATTGAAATTGAGGGCGATAAACCATCAATATGATCCACGTCTGGTTTTTCCATCAACGAGAGGAATTGACGCGCGTAGGAAGATAAGGATTCGACATAACGTCGCTGGCCTTCAGCGTAGAGCGTATCAAAAGCCAATGACGATTTGCCCGAGCCCGATAGCCCAGTAATCACCACCAGTTGATCGCGCGGTATGGTGAGGTGGACGTTTTTTAAATTGTGTGTGCGAGCACCTTGTATGGTGATTTCTTTTAGCATAGTTTTTTCAGCGTGGCTCTGTCAGGATGGTTGAAGGGTGGCGTGCTGGTGTTGCCTTGGCGTGATCCCTATGTTTATTTTGGTGATCGTTTGTCTTGTGGGCATGCTTGATTGACTATTGTGGCGTTTTCTTGCCCATTTTACAAAGCGCATGAGGAAATGATAAATAGCACACACTTTTCACACAGTCTCAATATTTCCTTTGTTCAGCTAGATCGTGTGGCCGGTATTGAAAAGCGTATCTTTGACAGAAAGACGGTGTTGGCTTACAAGCGAACCTGGTTTAAGGCTTGCAAGTGCTTAGGACGTGTTCTTAGACTATGCCCATACGATGAAGGTTTGTCATAATCACACGTGAACGAGTGCACGCTTCAGTTGATTTGGAGTGTGAAAAACTTCATGAATCGCTTGGAATTTCTATGAATCAGTTGGAAAGAAGAACCGCATTAGCGGTAACGGTAGTTTTTGGTTTGCGCATGCTGGGGCTGTTTTCATTGATGCCGGTCTTGTCCGTTTTGGCTTCAGATTTGTCCGGTGCGAACGTGTTTTTGGCTGGGCTCAGTGTTGGCGTGTATGGTCTGACGCAATCGATGTTGCAAATACCGATGGGGTGGCTGTCGGATCGATGGGGTCGTAAGCCAGTGATATTGCTCGGTTTGTTGATATTTGCTATGGGCAGTATCGTGGCGGCTTTGTCTGATTCCATCTGGGGGGTTGTGTTGGGGCGCGCCTTGCAAGGTGCGGGGGCCATTGCCTCAGCGTTGTTGGCCTTGGTGACGGATGCGGCGCGCCCAGAGTATCGCACACGATTGATGGCTATGGTGGGGGCATCCATTGGTTTGGCTTTTACACTTGCCTTTGTGTTAGGGCCCAAGCTGGGGGTGTGGTTGGGTCTTTCGGGCTTGTTCTACTTCAGTTGCGGCTGCGCGGTGTTGGCGGCCTTGGTGGTGGGGTTTGGGTTGCCCGTATTGCCGCCTGTTCCGGTAACACCGACGTCTTTTAGTCATTCAGTGAAACAAATTGTCCAGAATGCTGATCTGGTGCGACTGGATGTTTCGGTGTTTATTTTGCATACACTGATGACCGCTTTGTTTGTCATGTTACCGTTGATGCTTACGAAGGCCTCTCTGGGCTTGTCGACGCACACGAACTTTTATTTGCCCTGTGTGCTGATTGCTTTTCTGTTGATGGCACCAGCGGTGTATTGGTCGGAAAAACGCAAACGATTGAAACCACTACTGAATGGTGCTGTGCTTGTGATGGGATTAAGTTTGTGCGTATTGGCTGCTGCCGCTGAGGCGTCCTGGGTAATCATTGCGATAGGTTTTACGTTCTTTTTTACTGGGTTTAACATCATGGAAGCTTCCTTGCCTTCTGCGGTCGGTAAAACAGCGCCGAGTGATTTGCGAGGTGTGGCGATGGGGGTGTTTTCGAGCGCGCAATTTCTAGGTGCGTTTTCAGGCGGTGTGTTGGCGGGTGGCTTGTTGGAGCTGTTGCCACCTCAGTATGCGGTGTATAGTGAGCGAGGCCGTTGAGTGGGTCTGGTGTGTCGTCCGGTGAGCGGTGGTTCGATAGCCCTGCGCCTGTACCGACTGTTGAGTTAAAATTAGGCCCATTCCATTTGAGATGGTAATGGAAAGTTTGATATTTATACAAATAATGCTGAATAGATTAATAAAAGGTAGAGTGTTATGGCTAGACGTGGCGTCAATACCGTTATCTTGATTGGTAACTTAGGGAATGATCCCGAAACCCGCTTTATGCCGAGCGGTGGTGCAGTTACTAATCTTTCATTGGCCACGAGTGAAAGCTGGAAGGATAAGCAGACTGGTGCACCGCAAGAGCGTACAGAGTGGCACCGTGTGGTGATGTTTAATCGGCTTGCCGAGATCGCTGCTGAATATTTAAAGAAAGGTTCCAAAGTTTATATTATGGGGAGTTTGCGTACGCGCAAATGGCAAGATAATAACGGTCAGGATCGGTATACAACGGAGATTGTGGCCAGTGATATGCAGATGCTGGACAGTCGTGGCGCGGCGGGTGCGATGGGAGACGCCATGGCTGGTGCGGCAACAGGTATGATGCCTTCACCGTCATCGCAGCAACAGCCATCTTCGTATTCGGCTCCGCCGCAATCAGCGCCCACGTCACCCGCACCGAGTACGGCTGCTGCACCGGCGGGTGGGCAGTTTGATGAGGCGTTTGACGATGATATTCCATTCTGAATGACATAAAGTAATTATTGTTAAGTAATTCTTGATCTGGTTTATTTCTCGTTCCCACGCTCCTGCGTGGGAACGAGAAAATGCTGATGTCGGTTTAGTCCGTTGTTGCAGCCGCCACGGCATCCTCTGCATTTCCTGCTGCTCCTGTATCCTCTGCATTTCCTGCTGTGTCGTCGGCAGCGTCTGCTGGGGCTTCAGGTGCGACGCAATCTTCCGGCTTAATACTCATGATCCATTCGGTAATCAATGCGACTCCCTCTTCATCAACAGCGGTCTTGTGAAGTGGCGGCATGCGTTTACCCGGTGTCAGGCTTTTGACTCGTTCTAATAATGTGGATCGTGCTGGGTCGCCTGGGGCGATAATACGAGCATCCACGATATCAAAATCGCGTTCGGGCTCTACATCGCAAATAGCCATCTTAGCAAGCGGTGTCGTTAAACGGAAATCCATATCGGAAAACCGACTGGGTACGTGACAGCCAGAGCAGTTGGCGTGGATGTAACTTTTAGCGCGAGCCATGAGATCTTGACTTTTGTCGTAGGCATTTACCAAGGTGGGTATCGCATCTAGCTTGGTTAAATCCAGTGGTGTGTCAAAATACCCAATTGAATCTAAAGTCGGTAGTTGATCAGCATTGGGTGTATTGGGGTAGTCGACTTTTCGGTTCAGCTGCGCTAATTCTGGACTGAGTGAAAAATTCGCTGATTTGCTGTGGCAGGACATGCAGTCGTCACCACTCGGGTAGTCCCAACGTGCACCGCCCCAATCTTTTTGTCCCCCCCAGATGACTAAGTCAGCATCTGATTTGGCGTCATTCCAGATGTAGGAGTAACCACCCCACACGTCATCAAAGTGATGCATAAACAATCGGGTTTCGATTAATTCACCGTTCAGCATGAAATTTTTAACCAATACGGTACCTTGTGGAAAGAGGAAATCGCCGGACTCCGGATCAACGGTCACTTTCTGCCCTTCCGGAATTCCCATGTAACGAAACTTTTGTGCTCCGTTTGACCAAAACGGTTGAATCACATCGAAAGGCACTAATCCTTCGACGGGTACCTGAGGTGCCGCCATGTTGATGCAGCCGGTTTCGGACAGTTTTTTACTGGTGTAGTCTGGACCCACGAGGTCAATGGCTTGTAAGCGGTCGATTTTTGCATCAGCTGCAGCGATATACACTTCACCCGTACCGTCTTCTGCCCAGCTTGTGACGACAAAATCGTTGTCTTTTAGACTGGCTAGTGAATAATCCCCACGGCGACCAGGTGTTAAAGCTAAGAGTTTTCCCGAATTCTTTTCGGAAAAGATAAAACTGTTGGTGAGCCAAGGCATTAGTTTACCATGATATGCAAAACCACCCTCGTGTTGTTTAATTAAGTTGAGATCCGTTTCGGGTGCCTCAGGATCTAAAAATGAAAACAAGGGCTCTGTCGGTTCTGCTGGTGCGCTAAGCACGGTATCGGCGCCGGCACTGGCGTCAGCACCTGCGCCGGCGTCAGCACCTGCACCGGCGTCAGCACCTGCACTGGCATCCGCCGCATCCGGGTTGACGCAAGTTGCCATCGGATCGCCGCCGTGGCGTGCGTATGCGGATTCAAAACCCAACAGTCTAGCGGCTACTTCTTCCGGTACGGCTTCCACAAGGGAGGGTGCTATTCCCCATCCGTAGTTGCCGCCAGCTTCTATTTTGTAGAGATTTGAACCGATCTCTGGTCTGAAGTCCAGCAGGAGGAGATCATTGGATGCGCGATCAAAGCTCCACGTTCTGGGATTGTAAAATCCCAATGCGTAAATTTCGGCACAGCCCGCGACGTCGCAAGCCGGACTGGCGCTAAAGGGGTTGGTTTCGGGAATGGCGTACGACAGATCTGCACCGGTATTGATGTCTACGCGCAGTAATTTTCCAGAAAACGAAGCGATATTTTGTGCCTGTGATGATGCGAAACTTTCCGCAAACGTCGGAGTATCCAGATCGGGGTGATTATCGGAGACGCCAATGTACAAAAAACCATCTGGACCAAAAGCGATTTTATTAATGGCTGGAACATCAAACGATATCTCGGTGCTGAAAATATCTTTTTGCGTGCCTAAATTTAAACTCAGGCCGCCATCCTCACTGGTGAATCGTGATACGGTAGAGTTAGACACGCCATCTTCGCTAAGGGTATACGCGATAAAAATAAAACCATTATTAGCAAAATCAGGGTGAAATGCCATGCTGCGTAAGTTCATGACGGCGTTACCCGCTGCTAGCGAGCTTATATTGGCAAATTCGACAGGGGCTTGCCCTGCGTCGGCGCGTTGAATCACGCCGCCTGTCTCCGAAGCATACCAACGGCCTTGCAGGTTGGCGGGCTGTATAATTTCACGTGGCGTGATGTCTGCAAACAAGGTATCCACCGCGCCGAGCACAACGGTCTTAGATGCTTCTAATGTGGATTTGGCCGTGGCCAAACAAGTCTTGTTTTCGGGACGATTATCCAATCCTACGACAAAGGCTGCTCCGTTTGGATCTGGCACTGTTTCTGAGGGGGGAGGCGTTTCGTCTGAGCCATCGGTATTGGCACCCGTATCTGTGGTGTCGGATCCAGGTGTGCTTGTCGTGTTTTCTGTGTTTTCTGAATCATCGATGTTGAGATCAGATTCAAGATCGGGCTTTTTGCCGAAGCACCCGGATAAAGCCAAAAATAGAAAGGCTAGAAGCGCTGGATAGAGGTAGGTTTTGAGATTAAACATGGTTGGATCNNNNTTAGGAAGTCTGTAGGCAGAAGGACTAGATGATGACTAAGATTGAATTGAAATCTCCCTATTTTTCTTATTCTTATGTGAACCAGTCGGCCCTGGTGTTGCTCTCATAATGTGTCTGTGTATTGACCGTTACGTTGTGTGTTGTGTTTTTTTACTTTACGGTTCTTTACGTTGCATCTCTGTGCGTTACGTCCCTTTGCTTATATTGATCGCTGATTATATGCACTGTTCGTATTACTCATTGTCGCCACAGTCGTAATTTGAATGGGAAAGGTTTATTGGTACTACGGTTTCGTTGTGTTCTTTCAGGTTGATAAACTTGCAGAAGGTGCAGAAGGTGCAGAAGGTGCAGAAGGTGCAGAAGGTGCAGAAGGTGCAGAAGGTGCAGAAGGTGCAGAAGGTGCAGAAGGTGCAGAAATAAGCTGGTTCGTAAAAATGGGTTGTGAATCAGATGTGTTGTATGGATGTGATGTTGTTTTTGTTTCAATCCGTGCGGTGTATCGTATCAATGTGTGGTGTTAAGCCTTTTAGGTGATACACAAAAGCAATGATTTGGGCGATGATGATGTAGAGTTCTTCTGGGATTTCTTGACCGATGTCGAGACTGGCCAGCGTTTCCAGTAAATCGATGTTTTCGTATATGGGCACTTCTTGCTCCAAAGCGCATGCAATGATTTTCTCTGCAACAGGCCCTATGCCCGCTACGGAGACAGTGGGAGCAGTCTCGCCGTTGTAGTGCAGTCCAATCGCCGATGATTTTCGATTCATAAAGTAATATCTATGAGTTTGATCTCAGTCAGCATTGTGTCGGATGCGCACGGTGTACTGACTTGTGATGACGCTGATGCGTCAGGGGGGGCTTCTATTTCAACGCGAGAGACAACGATGCCGTGTTGTTGCAAGGGGGCGTGAAGGCCTGCGATGTTTTGTGCAATGTGCTGCTGCGTTGACGTGTTTGCCGTTTGGAACGTCAACATCAGACTCCCGTCCTGATACTGGCCATTGGCAAAGACAATCCCTTTTTCCTCCAAATCAAAACCCAATTGAAAAGTCCAGACTTTATCGGGTGATGCGCGGTGTTGTGTGTTGCTGTGTGTCTCATGCTGCGTGATGTGTACGGGAATTTGATCTATGCTGGTATCCGTTTGAATGTGCAAAGTGGACGTACACAGTGTTTTGGTTTCTGAGGCGTTTTCGCGCTGTGTCAGCAGGTGCAATTGTGTGCTGCGAATGCTCGATAGTTTCGCTTCCAGTTTATGGATTAATCCTTCTAATAACGCGTTGCTGCTGTTCAAGGAAGCGCTGGCTGAGGGCGATGCCTGTCGATGTGTCCGTGGAGAACCGGCCAGTAATGACAACAGGAGGTCCCAACCGGT
>JARRRL010000255.1:0-4836 GCA_037380725.1 Gammaproteobacteria bacterium
CAAAAATGAACACTTCTGCTTAAAGGTCAAAAGAACGATCCCTCTTTTTATCGCAGCATGTCTCATGCGTGACTACCATTTGTACGGGTTAGCACGAGAAGCTTCACCTTCGTTCTAGCCCCAGCGCTTCCCTTTGATACCGTGGTCACCTAGCCGCTCAGATTCAAGTCAATTTCGGTTTACGTATGATCAGTTTCCGTCAATTGTGACGGATAACTGAAACCAGTAGTATACCGCATCAGTCGTTGTGAATTTACAGTGAGGAGGGAAAGATATGTTAAATGGGATGTCGGGCTTAATTCTAGGGAATCGTGCAGCCGTAAGGACAAGAAATGACAGCTCCACCACATCGTCATCAACGCGCTCTTCAGGCAGAGCGCGGGCCAATGCGATGCTGCGGAAGCGAATGGCAACCTCCAGCGCTGATAATATGACTTGGGGATCCGCGAAGAACACCGAGACACTTTACGCATCCGCAGAACCAACTGGCGGATCAAGCGTAAAGGAAGAATTTTATCATTTTCTGATCAACAATAAAATTTCCGCTATTATCGATTTAAGACCCGATACTTCAATTGACGCTGCGAATCGCTATTATCCGGAATCCACGCTGGCGGATAGTCTATCTTATGGTGATATATCGGTTCACGCTAAAGCGGTGGACAATCACTCGATGATTCGGACAGTCACACTTGAAATTAGAAGTCATTCAGCTTGCCGTCGGGATTCAGATGCCTTAACGCATGAAATTGAAGTATCACACTTTTTGGGCTGGAAGGACTTTTCAACGATTAATCCCGATGACCTAAAACAACTGGGTGAACGATTGATCAGGAACGCTGAATTGAGTAAAAACAACTTGGTACACTGTCGAGGCGGGGTGGGTCGAACGGGTACTCTAATCACCTATGCACAAGTAAAACGTGCATTGCAAAGTCAACATTCGAGAGAGAAGATACCTTTGGATCAGATTGAAAAAATGGTGGAACGACAAATCGATGCGAACCGTCGTGTCCGACTCGCGGGATGTATTGAAACGCCAGGGCAACATGAATTGGTTGTTGAAACTTTAAAGCGGGATCATAATTGAATGTTACTGCTATATAGTGCTGGTTTATGCCAGCACTATATTTTTAATATTCTTATCTTGTACTTAGCTCAAGTCTCAGCTCACGCTTTCTTAACAAACGCCGACTTCAACATCATTACGCCAGCGCCCTCCACTTTACAATCCAAATCATGATCACCATCCACTAAATGCTTGATCACAGCTTTCGTACCCACTTTCAACACCGTTGAACTGCCTTTTACTTTTAAATCTTTGATCAGCGTAATACGATCACCTTCGTTCAAGGCATTGCCATTGCTGTCTTTGATCTGCAAACTGATTTCATCATCAGATACGATCGCGGTTTATGGCTCTATTCCAAATCCCCCATTGGGGACATCCACAAATCCTTGATCCCAATTGGGTTTTTATCAGTCAGCCTAGGGAGCCAGTCTAGCAGTCCAGTCTCGAACAGCCATAATTCTCTCATGAGCGCCCTTAAAGCAAAACTATATTTTCACTGTCTTTGGCGCTACGCGTAAAATCTAAACAGAAAATCTGAAAACTGACATCCACAAGGATCTATTTTGAGATCCATTAACTGTATATAAATACAATAATGTAATATTAAAACCAACATAACAAAACCCCGGAACACGCCCTCCCCTCACGCCCACTACTTATTGACTCCAGTCAAATTTGAATGAATAGACTATTGTGCTGAAATAATATTTTAATGATATATTAGCCAATATTTAATCTTCCCTCAAAGATAACCATATCGCATCACGATCATTTATTATAAAACGAATAATTGTCATCCTCTTTGATTGACTTTAAGTCTACTGGTCAAAATATGATCTATTTATGGCGTCTTACATGAATGGATGTTTTTATCTTTTATGTGATTAAAATTTACACCGTAACTACGGCTTACCGAGCTTCCAATCACACAACGCATCGCGCCACTTGTCGCCATACAAAATTCATGCCGAAAACCAAAAAATTAGCTGTTTTAGGACATTACAGATAACTATTTTTTATGACACACATCAAATGTAAAAAACCAACATCTATTGTGCTGCGCGCTGTTTAGCGCCCTATTTCAACGCACGTGCCGATGAAATCCCCCCTTAGATTTGGATCAAGCGCCAAATATGGGCATAGCGTCATTTGGCGCTCATACACCTTGCTCTCACAATTTATACTCATTTCTAACGATTTAGAACGCGTCCATTCGTACTCAGGTCGTACTCAGACAATACTCGAGGTGCAACGGAACGGTTCATTTAAACGAGGTTCAAACCAGTGCAATCCAGACGTCCGACACTCATCGTTATCGGCAATGGTATGGTCGGTCACCACCTAATCAAAACCTTAGCGGATAACCAGCACATCAACCAGTTTAAGGTTATCGTTTTTTGCGAAGAACCACATCCGGCTTACGATCGAGTACAACTCAGTCGCTTTTTCTCTGGATTCTCCGCCGAAGATCTGGTCATGATTGATCACCAGGCGTACCAGCAATGGGGTGTTACGCTAATGCTGAATGAGCACGTTGTAGCGCTTGTGATACCGCAACCCAATACATTAACGACAACTGCCAAGCGTCCATCCCCACGGTTTACGCCATTGGTGAATGCGCTCTGTGCAGCCGACCGTTTGCAACGCACCGCCACCTGGATGAATAATCTTGAAGGCGGATTGGACTACTTGAAGCAAGTTGTCATCAACGATTCACTGAGCATTGGCGCAGAATTCGAAGCCCAGATGCAAGCCCTTATTGATTTCTATCAATGCAAATGGAAAAAACACGGTGAACAATACTGAAAAACTCAAACGTTTCCGAACTTTTGTGAACGATCCCAGTCCAGATGAACGTATCAAACTGGTAGAAGAACGCGGTCAACTTATTCCCGTTTGAATTCAATTTAGCCACATTGATGCATACGACAACGATGACAGCAACGACCTCAGCAACATCAACCCATCACAAAAAAATGGAACATTAGGAATACACACATGAACACGATCAGAGAATATGCTCCAGAAATGACAACCAACGCACCTCATCCACACACTAACGAACAATTCTATGATCACCTACAGTCCTACCCTCTCAATGTATGGATACCCGTGTGCCATAAACGCGATCTGGTTGCGTGGTCGGGCATAACGGTGCGCAGCACCCAAGGCGAGCAAATTGCCCTATTTTATATTCCAGGAAAAACAGACTTTTCAGAGAAAATGGAACAGATCTACGCGATCAGTAATATTGATCCTTTTTCGGGAACGGGTGTACTGGCGCGCGGTATCGTCAGCAGCCTAAAAGGCCAAACTGTGGTGGCCTCCCCCCTTTACAAGCAACGTTTTAATCTGGAAAACGGGCAATGTTTAGAAGACGACAACATCTCAATACGCACGTGGCCCGCACGCCTGGTAGGCGGTTATGTAGAAATTAAAGATCAGGCACCCAGGTAGGGTGCTTCTACGTCATTATAAAACGGACAATTTTCACCCTGTTTGATTAATTCTAAGATTACTCATCAATAAATGATCTTATAATGGCATCTTAATTAGCGGATATACTTGTTTCACTCTGCATGCTTATTTCACTGTTTTGATAGATATTTTAGTATGCCGCAGCTGTAAGTGAATCATTTCCACTTGGATCATAAATTATAATTGTCGAATACCCCTTATAGCTCCCCAACTTGGACTCATCGGATACCCAAACAATCCAATCAGGCTTCAAATTTTTATTTATTCTGGCCACCGCCACAACTTCCATAGCAATTACCCACTCATCAGCTTGCCATTCAGCAACATTGTCATTGAATGATGCTTCATTCGGATACAGGGAATAAAGAGTATGTGAATCTTCCGTAGCAGATCTATTAATAGAGGACGGAAATGTACGAAGATCTAATTTAGTCAGAAGATGTTTTCCTAAATTCAAGGGCTTTACTGCTTCATTGGAGACACCAGAAGAGCTTAGCAATATTCTTAGCGCATCGCATATTAGATACTCACTTTTCACTTGCTGATTGCGCGCGGATTCGTCTAATTTATAATCAGGATACAAAGAATAATATGATTTACAACTATCAGCGGATTTTCCCTCGCTAAATAATAACGTGCTGCGCTTGATCGCTAGCGAGTTATCCATGTCTTGGTATGACCGAAAAAGCTCTTGATCTAGGATAGATATTGAATTTTGCAACTTCGGATTGCTTGAACAACCTAAAAAAACACAAAGCATCATAAAAACAAAACAATATTTTATCATTTTATTTTCTCCAAAAAATCGGCTTCTTTATTTCTTCTCGTTGGATACGCATCACCAAAGGCTTTTAATATCTTTATAGCTTCAGGCTAATCTTGAGAAGTAACAGCTTTCCAGAATTTAGGCGCCCTGACATCTAGCCCAACACCATATTGAAACGAGACGGATGCTATAACAGTCTGGGCCGGAGAAGGTAAATCTGTAAATTTCTTTTTAGAAGTCGAAGCATTATATTTCAACTTTAATTGAGCAACATGGGCCGATTTTACTGCTTTATCGATAGCTTGAGCTTGATGTAAATTAATGACTAAAGGTGTTTTTTTGATCAAGTCCTGAGCCGCCTTTCCCTTGACGCCCAAGTACGGTTTTAGTTTAGCTTTAAGAAGAGCATCCAGCTTCAATAACTTCAAATCACTTTCATTACGTTGACCAAGATCAAATCCCGTAGCGATAGTCACTCCACTTTTACTTATGCCTGCAGCCGGAACATATCCAACCGTTT
>JARRRL010000256.1:0-5987 GCA_037380725.1 Gammaproteobacteria bacterium
CACGGACATTCGCCACGCCATTCACCCAACCACCCACACCCGGCAGTTTGGTATAAGGCGGTACTTTTAAAATTTCAGCAACTTCATTTAAAGGACACACATAATACGCGTGATGCAAACTAATCCCGATGCCCGTCCACACACTTTGCGTCTTCTCACTAGAAGGTAATGCACGGGCGTGCTTCCGACACACCGACGCCAACTCCGCCAGCTTTACAAACGCTGTGGTTGTTCTACTCATACGATTCCCTCCACCTCCTTTACACCTTTACACCTTCACTCCTTCACTTATTCCTAAAAATCAGTGACGGCTTACCGAGAAGACGACATAACTGAGTAATAACGGCGATGACTTAAGACTGCGTCAGCGCGCTCTCAATCACAGACACCAACTCATTTTCTTCAACTGGTTTAGTCAAATAACTGTATGCCCCTTGGCGTTGCCCCCAAACTCGATCCGTTTCTTGATCCTTCGTGGTGACGATGATGACTGGAATGTGCTTCGTCGCCTCATTTTTAGTAATTTGTCGCGTGGCTTGAAAACCATTCAAACCCGGCATGACAACGTCCATCAGCACCACATCTGGATTGAGTTCTTTGACCAAGGCCACACCCTCGACGCCGGTGTTCGCTTCCAAGACCTCAAATCCGTGCTCCTCCAACATCAGCCTAAATTTGTAAACCTCAGTGGGTGAGTCATCAACGATTAAAATTTTTGTCATATTACGCTTTCCTTAAAAAAACGATTCATTCTTTCCGAACCCCCATATTGCCTTCCCTCGGTTCAAGAGTTTCACACGTTGATGTCACATGACATATGACCTATTTCCGTTTTGCTTCAACTTGCATTAAATTTACTTTCTGTTGCCTCAACTCGTATGACGAATCAAGACGTATAACGTCAACAGCAAAACTGCATCCACAGCCTTTGCTATGTCTGTTACGTCGTGACGTATTCACGAATAGCCCCCAGTAACTCTTCTTTACTGAACGGTTTTGTCAAATATTGATCTGAACCCACTATGCGTCCCTTCGCTCGGTCAAAAAGTCCGTCTTTGCTGGACAACATGATGACCGGTGTCGATTTAAACAAACTGTTGTTTTTGATGAGTGCGCAAGTTTGATAGCCATCCAATCGAGGCATCATAATATCAACGAATATAATATTGGGCTGAGTGTCAGCGATTTTCGCCAACGCATCGAAACCATCGGTAGCCGTAATCACGGTACACCCTACTTTTTTAAGTAGCGTTTCCGCCGTTCGTCGAATGGTCTTGCTGTCATCAATAACCATGACTTTCAAATTTTCAAAATTGCCTTCAGAATCTTCCATGGAAAACGCCTTTTTTCTCACGTATCGGCTTTCAACAAGCCAAACCACTACGGAACTCGCCTAAAGATTTACCACTTACCCAAAACGTTTAACCCTCCGAGCAAGTGGTTAACGCCCCTAATCACGCCCGCTATACCGACTCGGATGTCGGAACGTCATCATCAACGTCCGCCCCTAAGTAATAGCTTAGACCAGATTAAGCGCGCACTAGTAAAAAGCGATCCTAAATCGGTATCTTAACAGCGATATCCCGTAAAGAACCCCTTCCCACACTCAGTCCACACTTTAGGTAATCCGTGTGATTTTTACCCATCCCCTTCAGCGATATGGAGTAGGATAGAGCAGGAAAGCACAGACAACAGATAAGGATATAGCACCATGATGTATTTTTAGTTAGGCTTTACTGACTTATCGACCCTGGATCTGAACCCAAGGAAAGCACCCATGAGCTCCCTTTTTCGACTTGGCATTATCATCGACCCGATCGAAACACTGAATCCTTTTAAAGACAGCACAGTAGGCATGATCAGAGCGGCAAAGGCGCGACAGTGGGACGTCTCACTGTTTGATTTGAACGCCTTACGCGCCACAGAACAGGGTTTACACAGTAAAGGAATCCGTGTTCAGTCCTTGAATGAGCATCGCTTAGAGACCAAACCCACTCATCACCAAGCCAGCACTCCCGACTGGCTGGAAGCAGAATCCATCGACATGAATCTGGCTGAACTCGATCTTATGCTCATGCGTAAGGATCCGCCGTACAGCACAACGTACCATTTTACTTGTCAACTGTTGAGCCAATTGGAACGCCATGGCGTGCTGGTCTCAAATAGCCCCCAAAGCCTTCGAGATTGCAACGAAAAACTTTTCGCTCTGCAGTTTCCAGATTGCACGACACCCACGCTCGTTAGCAGTCATCTGTCCGACTTCGCCTCCTTTGCCATCGAACACGGCACCATCATCATCAAACCCTTGGATGGCATGGGCGGACAAGGCATTTTTAAAGTCGATGAACAACAGACCAATTTACCCGTCATTGTTGAGATGCTGAGCCAGAGTGGCCAGTTTCCCATTATGGCGCAACGCTATTTGCCAGCCATCCAGCACGGAGACAAACGCGTGTTGATGATCAACGGTGAAGCGATACCCTATCTACTTGCGCGCATCCCTCATGAGCAAGCGATCTGCGACCGCGTTGGCCCAGTCCTCAGAAATAAAGGCATACACTTTGCTGGCTTAGATATCATTGGAGACCGTCTCACAGAGATCAACATCACCAGTCCCACCTGTATTCGAGAGATCGAACGTGAGACACAGCTGGATATCGCGGGCGCACTGCTGGACCACCTTTTCACCCAGTGCAACCGGGCAGACAGCAGATAGCTGCTCAATGAGATCTGAACACCCGACTCAAAGAGACCCATACCACCGAATGAAAAACCAAGATGCTATGCTTAGAAAGCCAGACATCTAAGCAGGCTTGGTTTAATTTGATAAGCTGTTTGAGTTAAACAAGTCACGATTTTGATAACGTGGCAGTAACTCCTGCGCTGAGGACTTTTAATGGCGGCATTCGTTGCATCCCACGACCGTTTAAATTTTGCTTTATTTTTAGCCGCTGTTGTCCACGCGTCTATCATTCTGGGGGTCGGCTTATCGACACAGCCCAGCAGCGCGCGCCCACCGTCTTTGGACGTAACGCTGGCAGTGCACCATGTTGACCAAGCACCGAAAGACGCTGACTATTTAGCACAAGCAAACCAAGAGGGCAGCGGCATCCTGGAAGAAAAAGCACTGTTGTCGACAACCGAAATTGCTGAGTTTTTCGACAACGAAGTACGCGAGATTCAAACCGACGTTTCCAGCACACCACAACAGCTGCAACCCACCACGCAACAGGCGGTCAGCACCACAAGCCGCAGCACACACCAACAATCCCGACAACAGCCTGAGCCCTCGGAATCCAAAGCAGGCCAGCCGGAAGAAACCGCATTATCGCTGATACAGCAAAGCCTAGAAATTGCCAGTTTAGAGGCACAGCTGCGTGAAAAGCGTCAAGCTTACGCCAAACGGCCACGTAAGCGCACCTTAACTGAATTGTCCACGAAAGCCTCTCTCGACGCCGCTTACCTGGATGCATGGCGCCGCAAAATCGAAAATGTTGGCAACGCGCATTATGAGACATTGGGAATTGGGAACCTCACGGGTAATTTGCGCTTACTGGTCGCGGTGAACTCAAATGGTACGATTAACGACGTCCGAATACTGCAAAGCTCAGGAACCCCCACACTCGATGAAGCGGCTCTACAAATCGTGCGATTGTCCGCGCCTTTTGAAGCGTTTCCCAAACCCATCCACGAATCAACCGACGTGTTGGAGATCATCCGAACCTGGCGTTTTGAAAAAGGCAACTATCTATCATCCAGCCACCAGCGGTGACGCCATCCCGCTCTAAACAGCGACGTCCATTTTAGGCCCATTCAATTTAATAATTGATAAATTTATCAAAATTAGACATTTTCACAGCACACAAACGTCAAAAATACCCACCGAAGGACTTGATACTCACAAGACAAAGCTCAATACTAGGCACTATGGTCCAAATAAAAGACGCCTCATCACAGTACGATTTTCTAACCAATCACTTCTTGATTGCCATGCCGCAATTGAGAGATCTCCATTTTTCGCACGCACTGACCTACATTTGTGAACACAATGACACCGGCGCGCTGGGCATCATTGTTAATCGCCCACTCCACGTAACCCTGAAAGAAGTGATCGACCACGTCGGTATCGAATTCGACGACAACCTGAATCGACAGCAGAACCCCATATCCGACTGGGTTTTTTCTGGCGGTCCCGTTCAAACAGAGCGCGGGTTCGTGCTGCACAGCAATGACAAAACCTGGGAATCCAGCTTAGCCATCAGCAAAGACATCGCCCTGACCACTTCTCAAGACATACTCAAAGCGGTCGCCAACAATGAAGGCCCCAATCAGTTCTTAGTTGCATTGGGTTACGCGGGATGGGGGGCGGGCCAATTGGAACGCGAGGTGGCGCAGAACGCCTGGCTGACCGTTCCAGCCAATCCTGATATTATTTTCAAAACACCCATCGAACAACGCTGGAACGCCGCAGCCGTTCCTTTAGGCATTGATCTCAACTTAATGTCTTCTTCCATTGGTCACGCTTAGCATACGTATCACACCAACATGACAACATCACCTCGCTCCGTACTGGCCATCGACTTTGGCACTCAAAAAATAGGCATTGCTATCGGTCAGTCGATCACCGGCACTGCCACAGCACTGGACACCTTACCCGTTCGCTCTGGAAAACCACACTGGCCGAATTTAATAGCTCTGATCGAAACCTGGAACCCTGAAACAATCGTTGTCGGCTTACCACTCAACATGGATGGATCAGAAAGCGAACTATCCGGTAAAGCGCGCCAGTTTGCCAGACGCCTACAAGCGCAGGTCAATCAACCCGTACAGCTCATGGATGAACGACTGACTTCTCGAGAAGCACGCTCCCTGCAATACGCGCGTCACCCAAACCCTCGCTCGCGCCAACCCCACCAGCACTCTCTTCACCGTGTTGACGCCATCGCAGCAAAATTGATTGCCGAATCCTACTTAGCCTCCCTGCCGTCCACTTAATCGATCTCCACAGTGGGCATACCGCGCTTAGTCAACGCGGATCGCAGTTGTCACAGTCGCTGTGTTTGGTGTAACGTGCCCAGTAATCGTCATGACTTTTTTAATTCGACCGCTATTTCTTAACTCGACCACTTTGCCAAAAACTGTTAAAAAACACATGAATATCAATACCGTAGAAAATGTGCAGCAACTCAATGTCGATCACTGTATCGCCGCCTTGGCTATGCAGCTCAAGGCGCGACTCAGCGAACTCGGTCGAGATGACTGCTACTTCGTAGGAATACAAACAGGCGGACTTTGGGTAGCCGAGCGCCTCGGGCAGCACCTCAATAAAGCGGACCAACTTGGTTCCCTCAACATTTCATTCTATCGGGACGATTTCAGTCAAATTGGGCTTCACCCTACTGTTAACCCTTCTAGCTTGCGTTTTTCCGTTGATAACGCACACATCGTCTTAGTGGATGACGTCATCATGAGTGGTCGCACCATTCGCGCCGCATTGAACGAGTTATTCGATTTTGGCCGCCCTCTCAGTGTTACCCTAGCGACTTTGGTAGACTTGCAAGCCAACGCCCTGCCCATTCGACCCGATGTATCCGGCATATCCCTCACCTTAGCCCCCAATCAACGCATTAAACTCAACGGCCCCTCACCGCTGTCACTCGTCGTTAAAACACTCTGAACGTTCTCTCATTAACCCGCATTCGAGTCGCTCAGCAACCAGAATAAATTACACACCTTAAAGATTGCTCCGGACCTTAAAGTTGAGTACAATCGCACAGTTTTGCCTCGAGACAAAGCGCGAAACAAAATTGGAACGGTTGGCTACAAGGAAAGAAATGCGCCGGGAGATATCAGAACGAGATTGGTGTTCACATGCCCTCCACTTTTTTACAGACGACCGCACAAGGACAGCTCAAGCATTTTCTGTCGATTGAAGGGCTGCCCCAAGAATTATTGATACACCTGCTTGATCAAGCTCACGGCTTTAT
>JARRRL010000257.1:0-3558 GCA_037380725.1 Gammaproteobacteria bacterium
TAAATAAAATCATTGCCTATGGAAGCCTGGCAAACACCCCTGACAACAACCGAACTTGGATAGCTTCTGCTGCTGCCGGATGGACTGGCGATAACGTTGCATATTTTCTTAACAAATGCGCTGCATCTAGCAACCAACAAACAAAAAAAGCAGCCGAAGATGCTCTTAATAAAAAATATTTAAAATGGTCAATCCTATAGGCTCATAAAAAACCTAAGCAAGCTTCTTGGTAATCCCATCGCCCATCAGCTTCACCAGCATCAAGGTATGCTCTAATATTTTCATACTGCACACTTGATGGAATATCCACAGCAACAAGGCGAGACTGATCACTCAATTCCGTATCACAACCCATAGATTTTAGAGCATCTCTTACAGGCTGCACCTCACCTTCATTAGCGAACCAAATACGCACTGTACTATGACCTGACGGCTCCAACAGTTCGTCAACATAAAGGCAGCCATCAATGTTTCTAGCACTAACAACATCCTCAAAAGCCACACCTTTCGCATAGAACGGAATGTTGTCTAATTTAAAGCCTTCTCCATGAGGGATTGCCCACATGGTCTCGACTTCAACTTCACCTGTGTCCGGCGATGGAATTTCAAAATAGACTTTTACATGGTTTCCCATAACCACTAGTTGTCTCGCTTATTCAAGTTACAAGATCGACAAAGTATCTGGCCATTTTCAAACGTACCATCTCCTCCCTTCGACTTGGGAATAATATGATCGCGCTGCCTTTCATTCCCTGGAGGCGTAACGCCACGTTGTGCCCTTTGGCCCGGTACTGTTTGCACTCCACAGTTTTCGCACTTATTCACACCGCTATTTCTAGCAGCATTATCAGCGTCAAGCTGTTGCTTTGTTTTAGGTGTGAAATCTTTTCCGGTTCGGTTTATACCGGCAGAGCCAGGTTTCCTTGCGCCCTTTGCAACTTTCCCAACCTTCACAGCCCGGCTAAGGCCAGCACCAAGGGGATTAAGTAAATCAGCCCCGGTGCCGCCGATCGCCATCGCCATATCCCAGGAGCTGGAGCAAGGATCGGTTGCTGTTTGATAAGTATCATACAGATCATAAGCGAAAGAACCAAGCTTGTAAGCTCCGTACAAGAGTAACAGCGGATTCAAACCCTCCGGGTCTGAATACATCACCGGGTTATTATTCGCATACACAAAGGTATTGATGCCGCCAGCCATTCCAATGGGGTCGGACTGTACATATTGTCCAATACTCGGGTTATAGTCGCGGTTCAAGTTGTAATGCAGACCCGTTTCTTCGTGATAACGCTGACCAAGAAAGCGCATATTTTGGGTGATGCTGCCTTCAATCTTAACGGTTTCACCAAAGGGTGTTTGTTCTCGGCGCCAGACTTCATTTCCAACCGTATCGGTCATCACTTCAGGTGTGCCCAGATGGTCCGTATGCGTTAAATACAATGCTTCATCAGGCTGGCCGGTTTTGTTCGCCATCGCGATCTGGCGACCGTTGAGATAGATGTATTCAACCAGCGTATTACCAGCAGCATCCATTTCGGCAATCAGGCGGTCTTGTACATCATAAATAAAGAGCGTTTTTCCTTGGTTCTCAATGTCCTGTGCAATTCTTTTATTGGATTCATCGTAGGTATACGTGATTTTAGTACTCGAGCTTCCCCAAGCCGTTCCTAAAAACACCACCCATAAGCAAAAAAATACGCATACGCTGTTCCTGATCTTCATTGTTTTATTCCTCACGCTCCACACCAGAGACATCAGCACCTTTGATATTGAAGTCAATTACTTCTCGAATACGCTGGTAAGAATCCAGACTGTAGTGTTTGATATTGCCGACTGAGGAGCTGGCGGCGGTACCGTACTCAGGTCCCCATATAAACACTTCAATCGCTTTTTCTGCGCCGTCCAGAAGGCGGTAACCACGTAACAACTCGCCTTCACTGTCTTGATCTTTAACCTGCTTTGACACCAATTGCTCATCCACGGAGTGATGACGAAACAGCCGGTTATTGGAATCATCATAGTGATATTCAAAATAATCGCTGCCGGTCCGATATCCCGTTAATTGGCTGAGTTTGTCATACTCAAGACTGACCGATTCTTGAAAGAGAGGATCGTCATTTTGCCGGATCATTTCTGATATTTGTGCGTAATGATCGTAACGATAATCGACATCCATCAGAGTACGTGTGTCGTTTTTGACAGATACTTGATCCATATTTCCGCTGTAATTGTAGTGCGCACGCAGGACATCACCCGAAACGTACGTCATCTCATAAGGCACTTGAGAAAATGGCTCGTAGAGAATATTTGTGACAAGGTTGGTTTCATCTGTTGATACCTCTCTGACTTGACCTTTATCCAGGCCATAGGTCACCGTGCGTCCAGACGGATAAATCATCTGTTCAAGATTACCGCCTGCGTCATAGCGGTATTCGGTCACAAAGGTTCGACCCAGAATGGTTTTGGTTTCCTTAACGATGAGCCCGAGGTGGTTATAGTCGTAGTCCGTTTGGAAATCCTTGCCGATGACGCGATACAGTCGTCCTTTGGCATAACGGTGCGCGCCGGACTGATCATCGTAGAAATACTGCACCGTGCTGCCATCGGAAAATCGCTCTTCGGTTAAAAGGGCCAGGTTCTTCAGGGGTGAACCATGTTCGTAGCGATATTCGACGTAATCCCTTTTGCCTTGGCTTTCACTGTTGCCCTTGAGCATATAAATGACGTTACCAAGCGGATTGTACCAATAGGTTTGCGTATAATGATCAGAGACACCCAAGGTGCTTTGTCTCAAGCGATTTAAGCCATCATAATACAGCGCGTTTGTGACCCCACTCGGGTCTTCAATAGAGCGAAGATTACCGCCGTCATCAAAGGTATAATCGTACTTGTTGCCCTTGGCATTGAGGATGTAGTCCACTTGATCGAAGACATCATAATGCGTAATGGTTTCTCGATCGTCGTCCTGTATAGCGCCTTCCAGGGAGTCGTGTCCGTAAACCAGGCGCAGCGACGATTTTTTATCGGACTTGTCAAAATCATTCACAGCAACAAGTGTTGAATTACTGACGTTATCGGAATCATCCGGGATCATCGACCACGCCAATTCACCCATTTCGTTGTATTTTCTTTTATCAATGCGGCGAACTTCTCCGTCCACCCAGTAGATCATTTCTTCTGAGCCACCGGAAGACAGCCTACGGTGAATTTTGCTCTCACCACGATTATTGTATTCATAAATTTTTTGGTAATCCGTTAAGTACCCATACGTTTCACGATAACCATCAGGCAATGTCACGCGGGAGAGCAAACCATTATCGGAGCGATTAAAGGTAGTCACTGAGTCAGCCATATGGCTTTCTGCCGGAGCTTGGATGCGTTGCTCTGTCACCCAACCACGCGGATGATAAGCATAGCGGGTGACCACACCGTTTTGGTCCACCGTTTCTTCCGGGTGACCATAAGGGTTCGCTGGGTCATAGTGATAGTCCGTTGAGCGTATCCCCTCCATGACCACGCGCGTCAATTGCCCATTTTCGTTGTAGTATTCTTCAAAAT
>JARRRL010000258.1:0-3544 GCA_037380725.1 Gammaproteobacteria bacterium
TCTTGTTGAACGTGTGACACAAGCTGAAAATCGCTGATGCGATACGTCCAACGTTCACCCCGCGCCTTGACGCGATAATACGGTGCCTGAAATGTAGGCAGCAGCACTTGTCGAACAGCGGGCTTGCCAGCGGTGACCACACTCAAGGCTTGCGCTGTTTTTTCCAACGACGCTGTTTCATTAAATCCGTTTTTTTCTTCAGCGTTAAACGTAAATTCAAATAAAGAAGACGGCCACGAATACGAGATCTTACCATTCGCCTGCGCCGCACGCGTCAGCAATTCATCCAAGGCCGTCAGACAACCCGATCCAAACGTCACCACAAACAGGATGCCCAAGGGAAATCCCAAGTACCGATGCAGCGACTTCAGGTACTTTTTTGACAGGTATTTTTTCGACAGGTACTTTTTCGACTTTACCTTGCTCACCTTCGACTTCACCTTACGCTCACTCGAAATCACACAGTTTATATGAGATAATTTTTTTCCAGCATCTCTGATGCAATACACTGCTCAGCGTGTCAACTTGAAAGTTGCACCAAATTTTCCAAGGACTGTATGTTGCTCAACACATCACGGCGCCGGGGGTTCGCTTGCGCCACGACTCGCAACAAACGCAAGGCTTCGGTGTAGTTCTGACGATCTATTTCCACTTGTGCGCGTCCCAGCAAAGCTCGCTCTTTGAATATGGGCAAGGCTTCGGCGCGCAGGTAGTACATCACCGCTTGCTCGCTGCGGTTTTGCTCGCGCCATAATTTGGCCAATGCTAACAAGGCCTCACCATTACTGGCATCGCTATTTATGGCTTGCAACAAGTATTTCCGCGCGGATTGCGATTTTTGATTGGCCAAGGCCACCTGTGCTCGATAAAAAGCAAAACGCGATGCGTAATTCGAAGGGTAAGACGTCTGAGTTCGATCCAATGCACGCAATAATTGATTCAGGGATTGCCATTCTTCTTGAAACACCAGCCACGCCGCGATTTGATCGACCACATCAATTTTACCGGCTTTGATGAGCGTGGACATGCGCCCCGTCAACAAGTCCACCGCACGACGCGCACTACCGCTTTGAATATGCAACTGTGCCGCTGTAACTAACGTGTTGGTGTTTTTCTTGCCCAAATGCATCGCCGTTTCCAAACTGGCGATGGCCTGCTCTGTGCGCTTTTGGTTCAAGGCCAACTGTCCGCGCTGCAACCACAAATTGGCGTTTTTGGGATCAGCTTGCAGTAATTCTTCAACCAGTGCTTGCGCTTGATCAAAAGCGTGGCTTTGAATCAAAGCATACAAGAGACCTTGACGCCATTGCGTGTTGTTCGGCTCCAGCAACAGGGCGTACTGATAACCGGCTACCGCACTGCTTGTCTGGCCCAACTGTACATTCACATAAGCCAATTGACCGTACACTTGCGCATCGGCCACCCCCAATTCGAGGCTACGCACTAAATGTTTTTGCGCCTGTTTATACTGTTTTTTTAGCATGTACACTGCACTCAAACTGCGGTGCGCCAAGGCCAAGTCGGGCAAAGCTTGCAGCGCTGCTTGCAAGGCCTTTTCCGATTCATCATACCGTTTCAAGCTTAACAGCACTTGGCCACGCAACAAACGCAAGGCCGCACTGTCTTGATCAATCGGTCGTTTTTCAAAAGCCTGTAAAACAGCCGCGTGACGTTGCGCCGCCAACAGCGGTTGAATGGATCGCGCAAAGCGACTTTCACTGGGATCAAGCTGCGCTTCGGTCTCCCCCCAAGGCTGATTTTGCAACAAAAATGTCCAGTGGGGTTCCGTCAGTTTAAAATCGATTTCGGCGAAACACCACATCGGATGCATCAACACCAGCGTCAGTATCCAACACGATATTCGGCCTATATAAAAATAATTTTTAACTTGGCTCATACTCAAGGTCTCACGATTTATTGATTGTTACTTGATGATTGTTACTTGATAAGTGTTATTTGATGATTGTCATAGGCCAAATAAAACGCGCTCGCACGGCTTCTTGATCTTTTTTGGGTGTGCTGAAACGACTGCTGCGCACCAAACGCTTAATCTCATTGATCAATTCTGGGTATGGGTTTTCAAGAATATCCACCAGAGTCACCTGCCCTCGCTCATCGATCATCACATCCAGTTTTACGTGAACTTGATTGATGTTTTGTCGGCTCAAACGACGCGGAAAACGCACGCGCAAAGGCGTCAACAAACGCGGTAATTCATCCAATTGATTCAAATCAAAAGCGTCCCAATCGATGTTCAGGGTTTGCCATTGAATCGGCTTCGAATCAAACATCGGCGCACTGGGTTTAATCGGTTCCAGTTTCCGTTGTACCTCAATCGACGGTGCGAGCTGGCCCGCATCCTCAATGGGTAACGTAATAGGCGTTTCCATAACGCGTTGCGATTCAGGGGCTGGTGGCGGCGGACGGGGTGGTGGCGGCGGCAACGCTAATGTCACTTCCTGTAGCTTTATTTTTTCGGGCAATTGATCGGACAACGCATTCCCCAGCCACAGCGTACCCAGCACCAACGCTACAATAATCGCACTCAACAAACTGGCGTAAATATGAGAACGCAGCGATCTATGCGAATCGTGATCGGGTATGGCTCTTGACACGGTTTCAGGTCTCCTTACGGGTTCAAGGCAGCCAAATTAACCGTTTTCGCACCGGCGAGCTTAACCTCATCAATCACGGCTAACAGCAAAGCCGTGGGAACGGCTTTATCCGCCTGAATAACGACTGGACGCGGTTCGGAGCGCTGCACCTGTTCAATGATGCCACGCACGCCCGCGACGCCAATTCGCGCACCGTCGTAATACACGTCACCCACATCCGTAATGGCCAATAACACCACAGTTTGTTCCAATTTTTGTGCTGAAATCGCTTGTGGTTTGTCCACCTCGACGCCGGTTTCCTTTACAAAAACCGTTTTCACAATAAAATATTTCAATAAAATAAACACCCCGTCCAACAAGGGCGACAGATCAATGGACAGGGCGTGTTGCTGTTCTAATCGACGTTGTAATCGAGTGGGCACGACAATTACCTCGCCATTGATGTCATGGTGTTTATCATCGTGTTTTTCACGGCATGCGTTGCGATGCGTCGTGACGACGCGCGCACCCAGGCTTGCAACAGCCAAGCCGGAATAGCGCACAACAAACCCAGCTGCGTGCTCAGTAACGCATCGGCAATGCCACGATTCATGCTCTCGCCGCTGACTGCCCCGTTCGCAATGGTCGCAAAACAATCCAGCAATCCCATCATGGTGCCCAACAATCCCAACAAAGGCAGCGCACTGATTAAAACCGTGGAAAACCGATGAAATGGCTCGTGAGCATCGCCGTGATGAATAGGAGGCTGCTCGTCGCGCTGAAGCGGCGTTTTACGCTGACGCAAATAACGCAACCATAATGTTTGATAGCAACAAAGCGCTAACACGACAATCGCCCAACATACTGCATTATTCATCATTTGTTCAATCATACCCTGACCTCTTGACTGAGCGTGGATACTTCATGTGTCGCGATGTCTTGGTCATTTT
>JARRRL010000259.1:0-3542 GCA_037380725.1 Gammaproteobacteria bacterium
GTCTTGGGATCGTCCAATTAACCACAGGGTTTGGATGTCTTGAAAGGCTTCTTTGTAGCGTTTTTTGGCGAGAAGCGCTGTACGATGGTGACATTGTAAAGTCGTGCTGCTGGAAGCGGTGTAATGGCGCAAAAAGTTAGTCCATTGCTTGCGGCTGGCCATGTGTTTAAGCCAAGCGCTTCTGAGGCGATCAGCCAGGCGTGTGTTGGGGTACGTGTCTAAATACGTGATGATATCGCGTTCTTTGGTTTTACGAATAGAGCGGCTTAATTGTAAATATTCCAGATACGGCAACAGGGGGTAGTTGCTCAACTGTTTCATTAGCTTTTGCGCTTGGCGCGTTTGTTTGGCGAGAATGGCTTTCTCTGCGTCGAGAAAGAGCAGGCGTTGTCGCTCAAATTGAGCCCGCTCCGGAAGTTGTATGCCTGGGGAACCTGTGCTGCTGACGCGAGCGTGTGCGTTTAGTGCGGTGAAACCGTTTATCACAGCCAGGCTGATTACCGCTAAAAGAAACGCTACGAATTGTTTAGACAACCGCCTATCGGTCAGACAGGAATGAGATGCTTGCCGCATAATGTGGTAAAAACTCCAAAGTTCCACTGTCTGAGTGAGTGATGTTGAGTGTGCGGTCCAGAGACCTGTGCGCCAGAGAGAGCATAGCGTAACTGGCTGGATAGGGCACCTGTTCAAGTCCTATTGGGTGCTGAGCGTATGGATGTGGTGTTGAAGCCAGTTTGCCCGTGCTTGCGGATTGGGTGGGGTGCCTAAACTGTCGAAAATCGTGATCGCATCCGTCAGAAACGCTTGATGCGTCTCCATGGGCGCAGGGCTGGCTTTTCGGTAGAGCAGCAGTGTGTCGTGAAACCCTTCAGCCGTCGCTTCGAGGGCGTGGGAATAAATTTTAATGGGTGAAGGCGTTAGACACAGGCGGTATGAACGGATGAGTAAGGCGATGTGGCAATCGGTTTCAGGGTTGCTGGCGGGGGAGCTTTGGCAGAGACACAGAAACACATAAAAGTCGTTGTCAGCGGTCGTGGCGCTGTTGAGAAAAGTGAGACCGTAATAAGGCGGCAAGCTGTGCTTGGTGATGCTTAATTCGGACATAATGTGAGCAGGTAACCACTGGTTCAATGCGGTATCTGGGCGCGGTGAGGGGGAGGCCTGTAGCGAAAAGGGGGCGATCAGTTGTGAGAACAATTCAGGGCGAGCCAAGTCTGTTGGCGTAAAACACAGAGCGGTACTTGGTGTGGCGATGGCTGGTGCATCCGCTTGTGTTTCCATGTGCGTTTCAATGTGTGCTGCATGTTGTGTTTCGTTCTGTGTTGAGTGCAAACTTGGGTTTGGGGTGGATTTGCGAAGGGGGCGAACTTGTCGCAAAAGTATGATCGTAATAGTGACGGTGAGTGCGATGAGTATCAGGCTGACGGCAGCAGAAGTTGTCATTAAGCTTGTCCACTGGCGGTGCTTGGTATAACACATGAAAAATAAGAACGCGTTGTACAAATTATTAAACTTTTCGCGCGCGCTTGCAATAGATTGTGGCGTTTTAATGTGGCGTGCTCACTGTGATGCCGTGAGGGTGTGTGCAGGCTCTGTATTTATTTTCGGATTTTAATTTATGAGCCAGTTCTGTTTTTTCGAGGAAATCTAAAATACGATAAATCGACATGGTCGGCATGTTGTCTTTCGTTAAGATTTTCCTGCTTGGCTTGCTTTCACTTGTTGCCAATAAAAATCAATCAGGCCATATTGCTGGTAACGTGCTGTTTTAGCGTGTATGAAAAATAAGTAAAAGTCAATGGCAGCGTTTAAGTTCGCTTTATCGAGGTCATTCGCTTTGCGCATGAAGTGCTCAAAATTAAAGCTGCTCCAGTTTTCGGCGCGCTTAGTAAAACCAGGTGTGAGATTGTCTTTATGCTCATGCTTATGCCCATGCCCATGCCCATGCCCATGCCCATGCTTATGCTTATGCTTATGCTTATGCTTATGCCCATGATCGTGATCGTGATCGTGATCACCGCATGATGTGCCGCAGTTGTTGGGTGAGGTTTGGGCGTAGCCCTCATTGAGCCATACACTGAGTATTTGGCGCTCCCATCCTAATTTTTGGATCAGCTTCCACGATTGTCTGAGGTGCTCTTGTCTGGGGCTCTCTTGTCTGAGGCGTGCGTCGGATGAAGTGGATTTCGTGTCCTCCGATTCAGGGGAGTCTGACAGTTCCTCTAGCTTTAACAGTTCCTCTAATAGGCTGATTCGGGAGAGTTGTAAGTTGTCTGAGCGCTGTGAATCGCCGGTATGCAATTTGCGCACCAAGGATCGGTTTAATTGATGCTTTTCCTGACTGGCTGCTGAACCGGTGTTTGGTAGAAAAGGGAGCCAGTGTTTGCGGAATTGACGCAGTGCGCGTGCTGGTTTAGCAGGCAGAAAATCGTCGAATGTGGGTAAAGCGGTTAGAATCTTCAACCACCTTTTTTTCCATCGATGTGGTGTTTTGTATGGGTCAGACTTGGCTTGTAGTGCTTTTTTGGTTTGTCGTCGATGGGCAATCTGTTTCAAAGTGTGTTTGGGGTTTTGGAGCTTCTCTCTTGATATGCCAAGATGACCATTGCGAGGTTTAAATTTTCTGGGCCAAATATTGTTCATGATACCCGTTGATACGGCGCCAAAACTCAGCAGGGCTAACCCGATGGGTAGGGTAATACCCCCGAGTCCCATAATCCCGAGTGCGGGAACGGAGAGGAAGGTTAACAAGGCGCCACCGGCAAAGCACGCGAACCCCGCAGCATTGGCACTAAAAAATCGGCGTTTAGATTGCATGACCTGGTTAACTTTTTCTTTTCCTTCGAGTGTGAAGCCTTTGTCGCCGCTTTGCGTCTGAACGGTTTGATTCCAGGTGCGCGCTAGATCATATACGTTGCGAGACAATTGGCCGCTGGCGTACAGCGCAATTACGGGAAGCGCAAAAGGATGCTCCACAAATAAAGAGCTCAGCACTAAGCTGGAGGCGATGCCGTTGGCGACGCCGGGGATGCACAAATTAAAATTGCTGTCGAACTTGGAGTACTGTAGACAGCGTCTGAAAGCAATCAGTTTCTCTATATCTTGTTGAAGAGTTTCCTTGTCTTGTTGATTGCCATTGGTTTTGGTTTTGAGGCGATGGATGTCTTGGTTGACGCCATCAATAACGGTTTGCAGGTGTTTGCGATTTTTGATTGTGCCTTTAATATTTCTTAATGCTGCGGTGAAACCAATCAGTCCGAGTGGTGCCGCAATGCCTAAGAACAGTCCCCAATGAGCGGGACTGCTGAGATCACTCAGGTTGACTGCATGCGCTTCACTGTTGTGGGATTGTGAGATTTCTTTGATGGCTGCCGCAAATTCATCAAAATCCAGTCCTGCAATGCAGCAGGGGCATCCCTCTTCATCTTCTTTCATGGACCAGTCTATTTTGGCCAGTAGGGCTTCTTTGATGTTTTGCGCTTGCCACATATTGTGGGTGTGATCTTGATGCTTTACTTGCGTTTGTAGTAAATCAACTTCTT
>JARRRL010000260.1:0-4583 GCA_037380725.1 Gammaproteobacteria bacterium
GAGGCGGCGCTCGACCGTCAGGTCATCGTGGTGCCGGGCTCGTTCTTCGACGTCGACCCCGGCCAGCGCCGGGGCGGCCGGCCGTCGCGCTTCCGCCACCACATCCGACTTCAACATCCGCGTCACGGTCCGGGTCTCCACATCATAGATGTAGATGTTCCACGTGGGTTGTTGATCCGCGCCTTCAATGGTTGGCGCGTGTGCGGAAAACAACAGTTTCAAGCCACCTTGAACCGCTGCAACAGACACATCGCGCACATCGTACAACGGCGCTGCCTCCGTCTGCGAATCAACAGGAAATAGTTCAGCCGTAATATTGCGTTCAGCCGCCGAAGGTGAAGCCGCATCGCGCAGCCACAGCGACGCACCGGGATGAAACTCATACGGATTTCGCAAATCAGCGCCCATAAAACGGGAGGTGTCTCCCGGATCGCCCTGGGGGATTACGTGTTTCACGTACGCAATGGGCACCGAGGCCACGACGGTATCGGGGGCCTGATTGTCGCCACCTAAACCACCACCACAGGACACGCAAAGCACGGTACACAACAAGCCCCATGCTCTCGAGAGCAAATACAACACGTTTCGGTTCAGCAAGGCGCAACCTCTCAGCCTATCGATATCTCAAACAATAAGCCTAAACCAAATCACTTCAGCATGACGCCAACAAGTTCACGAAAATTGCTCACCCATCACAAAATATTGCGCTACGCCTTAAACCCAATCTGCCATACCAATACGACGAGCACCTCGAAATAGGCTAAAATAATTGTCCGTCGTTTGTCGCGCAACGGTCTCAACGGGCAATCCCTTCAGTTCTGCCACTTTTTCACCAACCACCGCCACAAAACGGGGCGTATTGGCTTTCCCTCGATGTGGAACGGGCGCCAAATACGGCGAGTCGGTTTCAACCAAAATTCGATCCATTGGCACTTTTTTCACCACGTCACGCAGATCGTGCGCACTGTTGAACGTGACAATACCTGAAAACGAAATGTAAAAACCCAAGTCCAAGGCCTGCTTCGCCATGTCCCACGTTTCCGTAAAACAATGCATCACACCACGCGCGTCGCCGCGTCCTTCTGATTTCAGCAACGCAATGGTGTCCGCACGCGCTTCACGCGTATGAATAATAAGTGGTTTATCGAATTCTTGGGAAAACGCAATGTGTGCGGCAAAGCGCGATTGCTGCTCCGCCACCGAGACCGTGTCATAATGATAATCCAAGCCCGTTTCACCCACAGCAACAACCGCCTCATCCGCCAGCCATTGACGCAATACGTCAATCCATTGCGCCTCAGGACGCGATTCCAGCGTAGACGGGTGAATACCCGCCGAATGCGCCACACGCGGTGACACACTGGCCGCGCGCCGCATACGCTCATACCGGCTCACATCAACACTGACACACAAAAAATGCCCGACACCTGCTGCATACGCGAGTTGCAATTCATCGCTCAAGGCTTTCAGAAACGGTTCCGTGATGGGATCCTGATCCCCGTCGAATTCGAGCGCCTCACCAGACAGCAATTTCAACATATCCAAATGACAATGCGAATCCACCCACAGCGGCTCGTTATTCTGCGCAGTTGGAGCGCGATCAGACGAAGTACTCATGTTTTTACTCTCGAACGCGTTTAAATCACGCGGTTTTATTGTTGTAATAGCGCTTATCCAGAAAACGCAGCCCCTGAATTCACTGACGCAATCGGTTACATCGTGTGAGTGGGCCGATCAGACTGCAAAGAAGCCGCTAAGTAATTCTCTATTTTTCGACGGGCGGTATCATCTTGGTCGTTAAATTGCACGCCAATACCCGCCGCTTTATTGCCTTGAGCACCGCAAGGCGTAATCCACACGATCCGCCCCGCCACGGGAATTTTCACTGTCTCTTCCATTAAATTCAACAGCATAAAAACCTCTTCCCCAACGGTGTACGTTTTGTTCGTGGGAATAAAGAGACCGCCCGATTTCAGAAATGGCATATACGCCGCATACAGCACGGATTTATCTTTGATCGCCAAAGACAAAATACCACCTCGAGAACCCCCTGGTACTTTCGGACTCGCCATACACACTGCTCTCCTGGCCGAGATATACGGATTTACAGATTTACGGAATGAAGTAAGCGGTTCATGACCACTGTTTTACTTTGTTAAGTGTATCAGATCGTATCCAAGAACGACGAACAGCGGCATCAATCCGCCACAATCGCTGTCGGCAGCACCTGAGTCAACTTCTCCCAGGTAATCAATACGTTTTCCCACAATAGACGTTCATTGATGCTATTGGGCTCGACCGCAAGTCGGTATAAACCCATCAGTTCGTCGTACAAGGCAAAGGCCTGGCGCAGCCCATCACGCGTCACGACGACAGGATCCATCGACGTCGGAGGCACCAAATTTAAAGCCGCCACGGTCATCATCGCTGTTTTAATCCGCCCCTGCACCCACTGGATCACCACCGTCACGCGGTCTTCAGCGGGCCATTCCAGCCACGCATCCACCAAATCCGCCGGACGCGTACGGGATGCCATCTCGGCGTTTGACGCCGCCGTGAGATCCGCCACCAATTTCTCTCGAGCCGTACGCCATGGCGCATTCAGATGCGCCAAAAGCGCCAATGGCGATCCCGATACAGCGGGTAAAGCGCTGCAGGCCTCCTCGGGTTTCACCGTTGACGGCAGCACCCCTGCCGGTAAACGTTGCAACCACGCTAACACCACATCGGATGTTGGGACGGCAAAACGCACGCGCTGACATCGACTCACAATCGTTGGCAAGATACGCACCGATCGATGACTCACCAACAAAAAATACGTCCCTTCTCCCGGCTCCTCCAAGGTTTTCAGGAGAGCATTCTGCGCAGCGGGGTTCATGGCTTCCACCGGCTCAATCAATACCACGCGATGTGCCCCATGCTTAGCCGTCTGAGACAGAAAACGGATCACATCTCGGATTTGATCGATCTTGATCTGCCCACCCACTTGCTCCGGTCTTACCCAGTGGCAATCCGCGTGTGTATTGGCTCGAACTTGAACGCATGCCGAACAACGACCACACGCCTGAGGGATCAGTGCTCGCGTCGCCGTCTCACCCTGAGGCGCGTTCAGGTGTACCGCCGCGCAATGCAGCCATTGCATCCACCAATAGGCAAACACGGTTTTACCCAAACCAGCTTGGCCTTCTATCAACCATGACTGTGGTAAGCGACCCTGTGATGCGCGCGCCAACACACGGTTCCACACCGCACGCTGCCAAGGAAAAGGGCGCTCCATCGCTTCCGACGCCAACACATCAAAAAACGGACACAGCTCCGCCAACGGATCCGTTTCGTCCGTTTTTTTCTTGGCGGTTTTTTTGCGGGAACGGTTATCCACTTTATTCGCCACTGCTGTTTTTTCCGAAACGACTATTTTTCAATAACTGCTATTTTTCAATAACTGCTGCTAAAAAAGCCTTCACCACCGCATCACCCATCGCTTCAGTGCTCACACTGGCTTGACCGGCTTGAGCAATATCAACCGTGCGCAGCCCCGATGCCAAAACGCGCTGAATGGCCCGCTCTATACGATCCGCAATGGTCGGTTCATCCAAACTGTATCGACAGGCTAAGGCCACTGACAATAAGGTCGCCAATGGATTCGCCATGCCACGACCCGCGATGTCAGGTGCCGAACCATGACACGGTTCGAATAGGCCGTGCTGTGAAGCATTCAGGGAAGCCGACGGTAACATACCGATCGAACCCGTCAACATAGCGGCCTGGTCAGAGAGAATATCGCCAAACAAGTTGCCCGTAACCAACACATCAAACTGCTTGGGTGCACGCACCAATTGCATCGCCGCGTTATCCACATACATATGACTGAGCGTTACATTTGGGTACTCTGGCGCTAAACGCGTCATCACTTCACGCCACAGCTGCGTAACTTCCAACACGTTGGCTTTGTCAATCGAACACAAACGACCTTGTCGCTGCGAGGCCATCTCAAAAGCGACTCGCCCAATGCGTTCAATCTCATGTTCGCAATACACGTAGGTGTTAAATCCTTCCCGCTCCCCTTCTCTCACCGGATCCGTTGCGGGGCGAATGCCACGAGGCTGACCAAAATATAAGCCACCCGTCAGTTCGCGCACAATCAGGATATCCAGACCCGACACCACTTCAGGCTTTAAACTGGACGCGGCTTCCAGCTCTTTGTACAGTTTGGCTGGACGTAAATTAGCAAACAGCCCCATCCCCGCTCTCAAGCCCAACAGTCCTTTTTCAGGACGTTGCGCATTTGCCAAACCATCCCATTTTGGGCCACCGACGGCACCCAAGATGACGCAATCCGCCGCTTTCGCTTTTTCCAGCGTTTCATCGGGTAAGGGCTGTCCCGTTACATCCACGGCTACTCCACCCAACAGCGCCGACTCAACGGACATGGCCATCGGCAAAACCGACAGCAACTTCTGCGCTTCGGCTACAATTTCTGGACCAATACCATCTCCTGGTAACAACAAAATTCGATGCGTCATAGCCATTGCTCCTAAATCGCAGCTTTTAAATCGTAGCTTTTAAATCGTAGCTTTTAAATC
>JARRRL010000261.1:0-3440 GCA_037380725.1 Gammaproteobacteria bacterium
GACACTGGCGCAAGATCAGGTCAAATGGGTTCGAATAGCCTTGGCGAGTAACCCCAGCCTGAGCTCTGAGGCGGCACAGCAGACACTGGCGCAGGATCAGAGCACATCTGTTCGAAGGGACTTGGCGGGCAACCCCAGCTTGAGCTCTGAGGTGGCGAAGCAGACACTGGCTCGGGATCCGAACAGAAGTGTTCGAGAGGCCTTGGCGGCAACTCTAGCCTGAGTTCTGAGGCGACACAGGAGAGAGCGGCTCGGAATTTGACAAACGCATTCGAATTATTAGAGGTGAATTGTCCCGGCTGGCGCGTTTAGACCCATTAAGCGGCGATAAGAGTTGTTGTTATCGTGGCTTAATGTGGTCCAAGTTTAAATCCAACCCAACGGCTGCGGAGTAGTACGACCAAATACACCCACCGCATCTTGAATTAACTTGCTCTTCCATTGGATCACTTGCACTGCCACTAACTCGTGGTTGCTAGCAATTTGATTGACCGTTTTATGATCTCTATATGCCTCTAGAGCCATCTTTGCTTTGAATTCGGCCCGGTGTTGGCTTCTCTTCTTAGCTGCCATTTGTGCTCTCCTTTATGAGTAAGATCATACAGCTAGGAATCTCACTTAGCGAATGATCCATTTTTTTGGGTTCTCTATAGATACAACCTTTGGTCAGAAGGAAATAGGTGCCTTATACTTAATATACTTCTGTGCATAATGTGTTCGAGACTCTCTGCGGTATCGCGCGGCTTGTCATATTGATCTGCTTCGGTTTTAGAAGAGGAAGTCATTTTTTCCACGCCATTGTGTTCGACAACATATTCAGTAACGGCAGGCATTATATACTATATAAAAATACAGTTTTTGGTTTTGCTTTTTCTGGTCTTTATATTGAAAGAAAGGGGCTTGGCTCATTCTGATTATATGGCTAAAGCGGCACCACGATTAGAGGAGATAATCATTTATGTCGTTGGGTTTTCCTCTGCTCGATAGCGACTTTGTCAAAGATAACTTTCAGTACTTTGTTACGTTAGCTTGGATCATTGGCATTTTTCTGATTAGTCGTTATGCTCGGCATACTTTACGTGCGAATGAAAAACTAGACGTAGATCGCAAACGTCAACGAATCAATGCCGTAGACAATATGTTTAACTTGGTGATGGTATTAGGATTGATCCTGATTTGGGCAACTGAGCTACAAAACATTGCCATTTCCATTGCCGCGTTTATGGTGTCATTGATTATCGCGACCAAAGAGTTTATTTCTTGTATCGTCGGAGCATTTTATAAAGGCAGTACGCGCCCTTACCAAGTGGGAGACTGGGTACGTATTGGGCCATTTGAAGGGGAAGTAACAGACAGCGATTGGTTGTCTACTACGCTCTTTGAAGTGGATTTCAAAGGCGGTAGCTATGGTTACACCGGAAGAACGACAGTGGTGCCCAATAGTGTTTTACTGACGACTTCTGTGCAAAACTTAAACTATATGCGGCGTTATATTGAACATACCTTTTCAATTTCTCGGCTCACAGATGAGGTAAACTTATTCGAGATAAAAGAGCCGATTTTGGCCAAGATACGTGAATACAGTGAACACTTTCATGAAGTGGCGATTCGCTATAACAATCTGATTGAAAAACGTTTGGATATAAAGATCGCTGGCCCGGAACCAACGGTAAGGGTGAAAACGACCATTGAAGGTTATAATATGTTTACGGTTTCGCTGTTTTGTCCAACAGAAGAGGCAGCAGAAATAGAGCAGAAAGTAACGGAAGACTTCATGCGCATTTGGTTTGAAAAGAAGAGTCGGTTGTAGGAGGTACGCATAATATTGGCTACAGATGGATTTATGGAAAATAAAAATTCCAGAAGGCGTCATTGTACATTCAGATTGCGGTAGTCAATCCTGTTCACAGGATCATCAAATGCTAATCACTGATTACAAATTGCAATGCAGTATGAGCGCCAAGGTAAATTGTTATAAAATATAAAAGACGCCAACCACCTTGCAGCAACTCACTGCGCAAGGCAGTCAAGTGTTGGAGAAAGTCTTCAGCATCTGATTCAGAATATTGAGTGGCCTTTGCAATAAAATGCGACAGTGATGATGGTTATTCTATTGATTCGCGACTAGTCTTAGAGCTCCACTCTAACACATCAGTCAGAAAAGGGAATGACTATGAAACGTGCGCTGACCTATACGGTTTTATCCGGTGATAATTTATCAAAAATTGCCAATCAAATAAGTGCTTCTTCGGGCATTACAGCCACTCAATTGGAACAAGCCAATCCAAATACTCCTGCCAACGCTTTGCAAATAGGGCAGCTCATTACTGTCCCAGAATGCAGTAGCACACAAACTTGGTCTTACACCATTTGCTCAGGGGATACCTACTCAGACATTGCCGCAGCTTTAGGGCAATGTGCAGGACTAAGCTATCAAGATATTGAACAGGCGAATCATTTAACCAGCACAGAGCTGCAAGTAGGGCAATTGCTAAGTATCCCGTCATCCCAAGCAGATTCGTCCCCTAGCAAGACGCTTTACACTCTTTCTCCCCAGGCAGAGAATATGGGCTATTGGTATTGGACATGGGACAGCGCAGCCCACACTTGCCCAGAGAACGTCACAATAGGTATTGCTTTTAGCGGTTGGAACGATGTCAATACCGCTATTCAACAAAGTCAGCAGGTGATCAATGATTTGCATGGAAGCAAATACATCAGCATTGGCGGTGGAAAAGAAAATACTGGCTATTTTAACGCCCAGAACCTAACAGCATTTACCCAAGCCATCAGCAACGGTCAGCTTGATGGCTACGAAGGCATCGCCTACGATATTGAAGGAGGAGACGCAGGTCTAGGACCATTGTTTGCCGAATCCTTTAAAGCCGCTAAAAGTCAAGGCTTTAAGGTGTTGGTGACCGTTAGCCACTCCGCGCCTTATGCAATCTCTGATGCAGACAGCCTGATGCAAGACTTCTTCGCCGATGACAACATTGACTTCCTATCTCCTCAGCTTTATACCACTGGCGAAGAAACAGCAAACGATTACGACCTAACCAGCGGCACATCCACCACTTGGGCGGACTACAGCACCGCTAAAGCAGCCATTATCCCAAGTATCGTAACCGACAGCCTCTATGACAGCGCAAAAAGTTACTTTACAGCCCAAGGGGTAGCGCTCGCGGGATACATTCAGTGGCAGCAGGTTTAATTCTACTGAATATTTGCCATAAAATTTAGCGTGTTAAATATACCCATGAGGCACGTCTTTCATGGGTATAGCGCTGGTGGTTTACCTTAATTTACTTTACCCCTCACACTTTTGTTCTGCATTTTGTTCTGCATATATTTATTATTTGATGTATTTATGGGTGCCGTTGTAACCGTGTCTCGATCAAACGCGAACTGAAAAGCCTGTTGAAAGAAATAGATAAATCTTC
>JARRRL010000262.1:0-4096 GCA_037380725.1 Gammaproteobacteria bacterium
GGACGAAGGCCAAAACAGATCCAAACTTGGTGGAGCGTGGTGTAGGGTAAAATCACAGTTGATATCAACGAGGGGATCGTGATGGGGGCAGGGCATACCGTTTGCGAATTGTTTTTGAATACGTACGGGATAATGGCTGGGTAGGGCGTCTGCCGTATTCAAATCTGTTGTGTTCAAGCCTGTTGTATTCAAAACAATGGTCACGCGATACAACACGTGCTCATGCAGCCACAGCGCGGATAGCTCGTGTGGTTCGGCGTTGCGCCAGCCGCGCAGTGTTTCCCAGGGGGAGGCGTGTGTGTCAGTGCGGCGTGAGCTCACGGCAGTAAGCCCCTCAATCAGCGTAGCGGCGGTCAGTGCTTGGTACAGCGCGCGTTCGCGCCGTGCGCTTGTGAGCTTGTTGCTTTCGATGCTGTCATCGAGAGTGAGTGTGGTGGTGAAAACGCGCTGCGTGGTGAACGCGGTGCTGTTGATAAACGTGCGATGAAAATCGAGATTGGTGATGATGCCGCGCAGCGCGATCTGGCTCAGGGCGGCGTGCGCACGCTCAATGGCTTCGGTGCGTGTGGGGCCCCAGACGATGAGTTTTGCCAATAACGAATCAAAGTGCGGCTGAATGTGTAGGCCGGCATACAGGGCGTGATCGATACGGACTGGGTGTTCGTGCGTGGTCAACGCGGGTTTTGAATCGATGTGCTCGGGCCAGTGTAAGGCGTCGATTGTACCGGTAGTAGGCAGAAATTGCTGATCGGGATTTTCCGCACATATGCGCAGTTCGATGGCGTGCCCTGGTGGCGCTTGGAATTTTTGTGGCGGTAAGGCTTGACCGTCGGCCACCCACAATTGCCAAGCAACTAAATCTTCTCCCGTGATGGCTTCGGTGACGGGGTGTTCGACCTGAAGTCGTGTATTCACTTCCAAAAAATACCAGTTGTCTGATTCATCAAGTAGAAATTCCACGGTGCCGGCATTGGTGTATTGCGCAGCCTGAGCCAGCTTAATGCTGGCGGCTAGAAGTTGTTCCGATGTCGTAGGCGAAAGCGTCGGGGCGGGTGCTTCTTCCACTATTTTTTGATGGCGTCGCTGCGCGGAACAATCTCGATGCCACAGATGGCGCACGGTGCCGTGCGTATCACCAAACACTTGGATTTCAATGTGTCGTACCTGGGGCAGGTATTTTTCGAGAAACACCGTGGCGTTACCAAAATGTTGAGCGGCTTCGCTGCGTGCTTGTGTGACGGCGGAAATCAATTCCGTCGCGCTGTGTGCAACACGCATACCGCGACCGCCACCTCCGGCGGCGGCTTTGACCAACCACGGCCACCCCTCTTGTGGTAAATGGGTGGCGTCGAGTGGGGTGTCGGCGTTTAGGGTGATGGCGGGCAGCGTTGGGATTCCCAGTTTTTGTGCGAAGGCTTTTGCGGTGACTTTGTCACCCAAGCGGCGAATGGTTTGTGGGTGTGGGCCAATATAACGCAAACCGGCGTCACAAACGGCTTGAGCAAAATCAGCGTTTTCGGATAAAAAACCGTAACCAGGATGAATGGCATCGGCGTTGCACGCTTTGGCGGCGCGCAGTATCTCAGCGATGTTGAGATATCCGCTGCAGCGCGTTCCGTCAGTCGTTACGGTGTCGTGCAATAAAACGCGATGGTCTGCGAGACGATGGTGCAAGGCGTCACGGTCTGCTTCCGTGTAAACCGCTACGGTCTTCAGACCCAGTTGCTGTGCCGTGTGAAGAATGCGGCGCGCAATTTCACCACGGTTTGCAATGAGCAATGTTTTAATGTGAGAAAGTGGCTTGGTGTAAGAAAGTGGCTTGGTGTGCGAACGTGATGTGAGGTGTGTATGTGGTTCAGTCATGATGTGCGTTCAGTCCAAGTGCGAATCGAGGAGAGGCGTCGGTTATCTTTTAGTGCTCAGTGCTCAGTGCTCAGTGCTAATAGCGCCAGTGTCAGCAATTTACAGACGATACACGCTAAAGCGTGGTGCTGGCCAGGTGTGCTGGTGAGAAACCGTGAGACACAAGCCCAACACGTTACGGGTTTCCGGTGGATCAATAATCCCGTCGTCCCACAGTCGTGCGCTGCCGTACAGCGCTTCGGCTTGACGATTGTAGTGATTTTCTGTTTCGTCTCGGAATTGTTGCGCTTCGGTTTCGTTCCAGGTGATGCCGCGTTTCTTCAAACTGGCGTGTTTGATGTCGCTTAATACGCTCGCGGCTTGTTCGCCACCCATTACACTGACGCGGGCGTTGGGCCAGCAGAATAAAAAGTCCGGTTGATACGCTCGCCCGCACATGGCGTAATTGCCTGCGCCGTGACTGCCACCAATAATAACAGTGAGTCGGGGTACGGTGGCGTTGGACAGGGCGGTGACCATTTTGGCACCGTGTTTAGCGATGCCTTCGTTTTCGTAGGTTTTTCCGATCATAAAACCACTGATGTTTTGCAGAAAAACCAGGGGGAGGCGACGCTGGTCACACAATTCGATGAAGTGCGCGGCTTTTAAAGCTGAATCGGAAAATAACACGCCGTCGTTTGCGATGATACCAATGGGGTAGCCGTGTAGGCGCGCAAATCCACAAACGATGCTTGTACCGAAACGGTGTTTAAATTCGTGAAAATCCGATGCGTCCACCACGCGGGCGATTACTTCGCGGGCGGGTACGGGCTTTCGGTTCCCCGGTGAACACAGACCATAAAGTTCTTCGCAGGGGTACAGCGGGGGTGTGGCGGGAAAAGGGGGGGCGCTGGGTGCGGTGGCGCGTGTGAAGGCGATGGTCTCGCGGGCGTAACTGAGGGCTGCCCATTCGTTTTCCGCAAAAACATCCGCGACACCGCTCAGGCGTGTGTGCACATCCGCGCCGCCTAATTGCTGCGCATCGACGATTTCCCCGGTGGCGGCCTTGACTAAGGGTGGACCACCTAAAAAAATAGTTCCTTGATCTTTGACGATAATGGTCTCATCACACAGCGCAGGAATGTACGCGCCACCGGCGGTACACGTGCCGAGGACCACGGCAATTTGTGGGATTCCGAGGGATGACAGGTGCGCTTGATTGTAAAAGATTTTGCCAAAGTGGTTGTCGTCGGGAAATACGTCGGCTTGATGAGGCAGGTTGGCGCCGCCCGAGTCCACTAGGTATAAGCATGGTAAATGGTGTTTTTCAGCGATCTGTTGGGCGCGTAAGTGTTTTTTCACTGTGAGCGGATAATACGTGCCTCCTTTCACATCGGGATCGTTGACGGCGATCAGGCATAAGACACCGTTTACCAGTCCGATGCCTGTGACGATACCCGCGCGAGGTATATTGTCGTCGTAAACATTGTGTGCGGCGTATGGGGACAATTCGAGAAACGGTGATCCGGAGTCTAAAATGGCGCTGACGCGTTCGGAGGCAGTGAGTTTGATTCGATCGGGACGACGTTTTAGTTGAATGATGTGGTGTTCAGCGTTGACAATAATGCACTCATGGCTTTCCTTTACAACTTATTTCGTTGATTAATGGGTCAACTGAATATGGGCAATGGATCGTGTCGAGCATGGAGAAATGGTTGACATTGCGGGTCGCGCTTATCGTTTAGTCCACAAGGTATCGCATTAATAAGATTATGTTTGGACTATCTGACAACCTTCTTCGCCTAAGCTGTGTAATTATAAACGGCCTTGTTGTACGGAGAGAAGTTGCAGAATGATGCCGTAACCACTTGAAATTTCACAAAAAAATCCTTATCTTGTTGGTTACCAGACCTAACGAGAAAGGGCGTTTTAAGGTGGATAAGATAAGAAGTCAAAGCATCATGCCTGCAACTGGGATGAGTATAACCAGAGTCTAGTGGCAAGGGGAAGTATATCTCTCTGGTTTGATGAGGATGCGGTAAACAATTGGTACGTGGAGCCCAATGCGAATTCTTCTGGATTCCAGAGATCCTATTCCGATGTCTGTATTCAATGTGCTCTGAGAATCAGAGCGATCTATGGCCTCACCCTGAGAGGGGTGAAAGGTTTTTTAGAATCCCTGAAAAATATGCTCGGACTTGATTTGAAGATTCCGTGTTACACAACATTTTGTCGACGGCAGAAGCTGCTCAAT
>JARRRL010000263.1:0-4209 GCA_037380725.1 Gammaproteobacteria bacterium
AACTACTACACTGATTAAGTTAAGTGTTTAGATATATAAAGCGTTTTCGAATTGAGATTCGAAAACAAAGCAACGCGAATAAACCGACGAATAAATTATAAACATGTTAACACCTGAGCCGGCTGAAAAAGTAGATGCGTCCCCTATTTATAATTACTACACAGCCACCGCACCGAACAATTTTACCGCGCCACAGCTGCAGGGCGACATTAGTGTGGACACCGTAATTATTGGCGGTGGCTACGCTGGATTGGCCACTGCCATGAGTTTGTTGGAGCGAGGCCATAATAACGTGGCACTTTTAGAAGCCGAACGCATCGGTTTTGGTGCATCAGGTCGAAATGGCGGATTCGTTTTCGGCGGATTTTCTCTGGGAGAGAAGCAGCTCGTACGCCAGCTCGGCGTCAACACCGGTCGCTGGGCCTATCGGCTGACCACACGCGCCATAGAACGCATTCGAGCGCGCGCCACCCAACACCACATTTTGTGTGATCTGAATCCTGGTGGCGTTATTTTGGCAAATTGGTTTAACGAAACGCGATCAATCCAAGCACAACACGCGTTTATGCGCCAGACGCTGGACGTCAATTGGGACTGGTTGGATCGCGCCCAGATACGAGACGCCATCCACTCCACCCGTTATCACAACGGTTTGTTTGAAAAAAATGCGTTTCATTTTCATCCTTTAAAATACGCACGTGGCCTAGCGGTGACGCTCGCTGCTCAGGGCGTTCGTCTATTTGAACACACGCCCGCGCTTTCGCTTTCTCCTTTGAAGCACTCGCGCGCGCACATCATCACACCACAGGGTACGGTGACCGCCCGACACGTTGTGGTGGCGTGCGGAGGCTATATTAAAAACTTTTATCCACCCATTGCTCGATCCATTTTACCCATCAGCACCTACGTCATGGTTACCGAACCGCTCGGTGACCGACTTCATGCTCTCATACCGACCGAAGCGGCCATTTATGATACGCGATTTGCGTTTGACTATTATCGTAAATTACCCGATCACCGCTTACTATGGGGAGGACGCATTTCCATAAAACAGCGTAACCCTGAAGTCATTCGCACACTCTTAATGCGCGATCTGCTGAACGTGTTTCCCGATTTACACGACGTACATATCGACTACGCCTGGGGTGGCCTCATGGCTTATGTGCGCCACCAAATGCCCATTATTGGAAAGACGCGAGACAACATTTGGCACGTCATCGGGTTTGGTGGGCATGGCGTCGGTCCCACCACAGCAGGCGGCGAACTGATTGCACAAGCCATCTGCGGAGAAAACACCGACTACACACGCTTAGCACGGTACACTCCCCGACTGGCCTTCGGTTACTTAGGCCAAATGGCCAGTCAATTGATGTATTGGCAACGACAAACTGTCGACTGGATTAACGAAAAACGCTTTAATCGCGCCTCATAATTCATACACCCTGCGCACAGGGAACACGTTGAGCGTGTCAAAACACATGGAGGTAAAATGCAACATCACACTGGAACGGAAATTTATCGAGAGCGTGGCGACATAACTCAATTTCAAGTGGACGCTATCGTAAACGCCGCGAATGAAGTGTTAGCCGGTGGCAACGGCGTAGACGGCGCTATCCATCGCGCCGCCGGACCCAAGCTCTTGGAAGCGTGCCTACAAATCGGAGGCTGCCCCACCGGTAAGGCCGTCATCACTCCTGGGTTTAACTTGCCCGCACAGCATGTAATCCACACAGTCGGCCCCGTGTGGAGAAACGGCGAATACGGTGAAGCGGAAAGCTTGGCGAGCTGTTATCACAGCACATTGAAACTGGCGGAAACGCATAGACTGCGCAGCATCGCCTTTCCCGCCATCAGTTGCGGTGCCTACGGGTATCCCATATCAGCCGCTTGCGAAATCGCGGTGCGCAGCGTACTGACTCACTTAACAGAATGGTCAAACAGTTCCATTGAGCACGTGTATTTTGTAGCGAATGATGATGCGGTCTTTGCGGCATATGAAACCGCCATGCATCACGCGCACAACACCTCACGCGAGACCGCTACACCCTCGGCGCGCGCCATTGCTTGGCAAATCTAGACCTGGTAAATCTATTGATTTTCCAATTTAATGTTCTATTTAAGGCGTAACGCGTGAATACCCCCGGTTTTGCCGGGGGTATTGTTATCACTCGCCATCTGACTCAACGTGATGCATTTCCATATGGTGCTTTTTCATATGGTGCATTTTTATATGACGCCCCAGTGGGTTCACATTCCAATCCGATTGCAAATTTCGGAATGAAGCGTGTATGTGATTACCCTCAATCTCGCTTTTCAAGCCAAAAGTATTCGCCTGTAACAACTCGATCAAATAACCGTGACTTTGTATTCGCACATAAAATTCACCGTGCAAATCACGCCAATCGCCAAACCACCACACCCGACCTTGTTGAATATCGTTCCGCACCACATCAAAATTAGCGGCGTCTGCGGATTGCGTTTGTAAAAACTCATCCACGAATCTCATCATGAGCGCTTGCTGCATCGGTTCCAGTTCACGCAGCGACACCCCCGGATTCGCGCCATTCAAGTAAGCGCTGGGATCCACCCTGGGTACCTCGGTACCCCCATCCAAAGCCGCACCCGGTAACTGATTCCATTCGCCTTTTTGACGTTGATCCGCACGCATGGCTTGCAGAGCTCTGCGCGCCAACCACGCTTCTCGCAGCAATAACTGCTGTCCCTCTTCTTGTTGCCAGCGCGAGGTACCTGCCGGAGCTTGCGGCACAATCACTGGGCTGGCGCCGTAGAAAAACGGTGACACTTGAACACGCGCGCCGCGCTGGCCATGCCCTTTTTGCACGTTGATGTTCAACGACAAATGATGCCCTTCAAACCGGATTCCCCAGGGTTCATTCGATTCGTAATCACCAAAAATAGCGAGGTAATACGCGTCCCCACCTCGTCGCGCGGGGGGCTGCCAATCGGGCTTATTCGCATCCCCCACCACTGGAAACTGTGCTGGATTTTCAAAGTATTTGCTCTCCATTTCTTCCAGCAAATACTCCCGATTCATAATCTGAATGGCGCGCGAATAACCAGCCCCTGATAAAGATTTCATGAGCAATTGGTTGAGCGCAATTTTTTGGATCGCCGTCATATCTCGCAATTGAAGACCCGGAAATTCCGCACATTGAGCCAACACGTAGCAATAGCCGCGTTGACGATAATCCGCCGTATACGGAAGTTGTATTTTTGCTTTTTGCGCCTCGCTCAGTGTTGCCAAAAATTCAGCGACGGCCTGATGAACATCCGAATAATATTGATTTCTGAATTGCGCTTGCAGGGGCGAGACGCTGGCGGATACCGCCGATGCGTTTTTACTCGGATGCGGCGGCATCTGACGAACGGGCCACTCACTGCATGCGGCAAGCATCGCCAGCACAGAAAGAACAAACTTATGCTTATGCTATACCGATTTGAATTCATGCTTTTTCTCACGGCTGACGCCGCACCGGTGCTAGCACCTCCAATTCATCCAGTGCCGACACTCTGGGCGCTCCGCCCTGCTCAGCCTCAGAGCCAGACGCAGCCCCGCCAGGGGTAAAAACCCAACAATAACGCAGGGTAAATGCTTTACGGTCATGCTGCCGCAGTGGCTCACGCAAGCCCATCATCATAATGTGTTGCCCGCCTGGCTGAAAACGAAAGGTATCACCTGCTGGGATAAGCACCTCATTCACGGGCTGCATACGTGCTACACCCGCCGCTCGAATCGTTTGATGGAAAGCCGCACCAGTAGCCCAGTCGGCTTCAACGCCCACCACCGCAACCGAATGCGCACTGTGATTGGTCAGATCGAAATACACCGCTGTCGACGTACTGTTGGGTGGCATTAAACGAACCTCGCGTGCTCAACCGTCAGCACCGCGCCGCCCTCAGTGTCAACTGTTCCAACATCAATTGCTCGACTTTTTTGAGACGCAGCTCCACCCAAAGCACAGCCACACAAGCACACAACACCCGTTAAAACCAGCACAACAAAAATGGGTTTTTGCATCAATTCCTCCCCGATTAGAACGCGCTGAATAATCGAGACCAGAAACCCGTGTGTTCATTCAGCAAAGACACCACATCCGCTTGCATCTCCGCTACCGTATCTTCTCCGTCGTATATTTTACGCACGTACCCATCCAAATCCAACAAATAAACAAAATCGCTGTGCGCCAC
>JARRRL010000264.1:0-3418 GCA_037380725.1 Gammaproteobacteria bacterium
ACCATTGCCCGAATCAAATCAAATCAGCATGCTGCTTCAAGGTCGCTGGGAAATGGTGATGATTTCCGACAGCGGTGGTCCGAGCGAACCCGTACCACCCGGGGTATTCTTTACCTTCCAAGAAGGTAGCACAGTTGCGCTGGCAGATTGTCCTGGTGAGAGTGGTATACCCTATACGGTGATTAATGGAGGCGGGGCTTTGCGTGTACAGGTTGCGCCTGATTCAGCGGTAACGTGGCAGTTATTGACCTTGAATCAAGATACACTGATTTTTGAAGAAGGCTCAGATGTGTGGACCTTGACGCATCGTGGTGACTGCGCCCAGCCTGTGCAATAAATAATAGCGTTGTACTGCGCCTATTGTAGATTGATACTTCAATGCAAGTCGGTGTCCTCTGAATGCGTTGTCTTGTCCCACCACATTGTGACCCCAAATCCCAGATCCCAATGATCACTTTTAGCAGAATGAGCGGATAGCGAAAGCTGGAAAGCCCGACCCGTTGTATGGGGTCATGCCATTATTTGCAATAATTAGTTCTCAATTATAATTTATCTATACCCTTTGATTATTAGCTAATCAAGAGAAGTGAGTAAAGGGGCATAGGATCATCTTTTTGATGGACAATTGCAGCCATTTGATATACAAATAGGTATTGCAGTAATGATAAGTATGCAGAGGTTTTGAAATGGCTATTAACGATACAGTTCAAGCGCGTGTTTCCGCAGAGTTGAAAGCGGATGCTGAGGCAATATTTGCGTCTATGGGGTTAAAAACTTCGGATGCTATTCGCTTGTTTTTACAACAGACCGTAAATAGCGGTGGATTGCCATTCCAGCCTAAAGCTAAAGTTCCCAACACTGAAACACTCGAAGCGATGAAAGAAGCTGAGAATGGCCAAGGGACGCAATATAAAAACACTGGTGCGATGTTTAAAGACTTAGGTATCTAATGTACGAAATATTCGCTACTAACAAATTCAAGCGTGATATTAAGAAGTGCAAGCGCCAAAACAAGAGCATTCCAAAGCTTCAAACCATATTGGAGCTTCTCACCGCTGGCGAAGCATTGCCTGCTAGCAATAGAGATCATAACCTAACGGGAAATTATGCCAGTCATCGTGAATGTCATATTGAACCCGACTGGCTCTTGATTTATCGTATTAACGAAGAAGAAAAGCTGATTGAGCTTGTTCGTACAGGTAGTCATTCGGAGCTGTTTTCATAAACAGGGACAATCTGAAAAGTATGATATGAGATAGAGAACGCATCGTGGTGACTGCGTCCAGCCTGTGCAATAAATAATAGCAGTTGTACTGCCTATTGATTAAATTGCCAGATAATTGTTTTATTTGTTAGATAAACAAAAAGCGCAACTAGAATGCGTATTGGTAGCCCAGCGTGAGCATCGATTGCATTTCCAACTGGACGCCATTGGCATCTTGATCAATCGTAGATTGATACTCCAATGCAAGTCGGTGCCCTCTGAGTGCGTTGTCTTGTCCCACCACGTTGACCCCAAACCCCAGATCCCAGCGATTGCCACCGTAATTTTCGGGATTTGCAGTGGTGACTGGTGCGGTGATGTGCGAATCAATACCGTCGATGGTCGCTTCGTGGGTATAGCTGAGTCTGAGTGAGAGACTGCTCCAGTTTGACACACGGTAAGTGCCCCATCCTGTCACGTGTTGTTTGTCACCTAAATTGTAATCTTCGTCGTTATCGCCGAGGCGCACAGTTGCAAGGAATTGTGCTCCCCAGCCTAAGCGATTTTGATGACCGGTGTAGGTGATGCCGGGTTCCAGATCATAGCTGCCGGAACCCAATTGCATGGCGTACGGCAATCGGAGCGTTGGGCGAGTATTCATGGGACTCAACACCTCGTCCGTTTCATCGGTGCTACCGGTTGGGAGACTTAAGCCCAGGTTCAGATGTATTTTGTGTTGATTTTGATCCAGGAGTCGCCACAACGCGGTGACTTTGGTGTCTCCAAGGCCATTGCTGCGTGTGGTGAATTCACCAAGTTGAGTGGAGCCCGTCATGCCCATATAGGTCTTGTGATCCATTTCTTTTTGCAGGTAGTTCAGCATCAGCATCAGTGTGACCGTGTCACTGGGCGCGTACATTGCACCCAGCATGTGCATGTCGGTGGTCATGTTCACGGGCACGACGCGTACGGTTGGCGGCGGGGCATTGGGGTTGCTAATTTGCGTGACGATTTCGTCTGGACTCAGTGCATGGCTGCCCTGAATGTTGTTTTCCATGCGCATTTGCATAAAACGGTAGGAGATCATCCATTCACCTTGTTTATGCAGATGGTCGCCCATGACGCCAATGGGCGCATGGCTGTCGGGTGAAATGGGTGGGCTGGTATTGCCTGCTAATTGAGAGACGTGGGCGTAAGCATGAGATGTCGATAGCAGCGCAGCGTAAGCTAAAACAAGTGTACATTTTTTCATTGATCATCCTCATTGATTGTGTTGCTTTTCCTTCCATTTCTTTCCAATTGGTGATTATAAAAGATCAGACTGGCTGAGTGGAGTGATAAAATGCCGCAGCATGGCGTGAGTTGCGCTGCTGTTCTGGTTCGGCTAGTTCAGCGCGATATTGCCTTTTACCAATACAACGGCTCCACTGATTTCGATCTTACCACTGGTTAAATTGATGGTGCTGCCACCGACTTTTAAGGAAATTTCCTTACCCGCTTCCAAGGTAATTTCGTTGCCCGCTTTGATTTTAATGCCATTGCCGGCTTCGACGGTGTACGTGTCGCCGATGTTACGCTGCGCGTTTTTACCCACAGCGGTGCTTTCGTTGTTGGCGATTTTTTGTGTCTTGTCGTTGCCGACCGTGGTGCTTAAGTTGTGTTTTACCAGGTGGGTGTGATCGCGTTCGGCTTGTACATAGATTTCTTCCGCGCCGAGCTTATCTTCAAAATACAGTTCGTTGTAACGCGACGCATCGGTTGATTTGGTGGAGTGTGTGCGGAGGCCTGCGCGGGTGCCGTTGTGTTCGGCGTATGGAGGAACATTTTCGGGGTGATACAAGGCGCCCAATACAAAAGGTCGATCGGGATTGCCGTTTTCGAAGGCGATCACTACTTCTTGTCCGATGCGGGGCGTAAAGTGTGCGCCGAAGCCAGGGCCAGCAAAACTTTGCATAACACGCAGCCAGCAGGAGCTGTGCTCATCGTGCTGGTTGTGCCGATCCCAGTGGAATTGTACTTTTATGCGTCCGTGTTCGTCGGTATGAATTTCTTCATTCGCCGGTCCAGTGACCAGCGCGGTCTGTAGGCTATTGATTTTAGGAAAAGTGGCTTCTGGGTAGACGAGTTCACCTTGCTGTATGGCTTCAATATCGCAACTGAAACCCGAGGTTAATGCATCGATGTGGTACTTCACGTCGATGAGTGTGAAGCGAT
>JARRRL010000265.1:0-7936 GCA_037380725.1 Gammaproteobacteria bacterium
TACAAAATCCGTAGCGGCATCGGTATATTGTGCTGCCAGCGTTAACATAATAACGATCACAACAGACCAATAAATCACCATGCCTACAATGGCTCGCGGGGAAAACCCTTTTTCGTCCTTCTCATTGGCCGCTAGCGTAGAGTGGCGAGTGGAAAACGGCTCGCCCTGTGGCGCAAGCCGACCCGAGGCAAGCAGACGCGGTGTAGAAGTCCTTTCGGTATCAGTCACTTTCATCACAACCTCGGCAAAGAGCAGTGGCGGAACCGCATCATCTTAACATCTCTTACTGACTCGCTCTGATCCGCCATACTACTATGAATCGTGTACAGTTCTCTCAATTGGTTTCACAAAATATAAATGCCCACTTTATGTCCCTCTTATGAAACACATGAAACACAAGAAACACAAGAAACACAATGAAACATCGAGCAAGAATCCAATCCCATTACCTTAAAACGATTGGCTTATATACTGTTAACGTTTTCAAAGCAATTATCAACCCCCCTGCCGACTGAACACAAACTGACTGAACGCAAGTGACTTACTGGCCACTGGCCTAAAAGAATCACATTGGATTACATTATATCTGCTCTCGGACTGAGCGCATTCAAATCATTCTAACATCTAAATTTATTCACACGTGTCGTCCACACGTTTTCTCGTTATACTGTTTCCGTTATACGACAATCATCACTGACGCCAATAATAGACATTCCCTAACCAAGGAGGGTAGCGCCGCTTGTCTCGTTTTCAAGGTTCTCGTGAATACCGCCACGACACCCCGGCACGAATCGGGGTTATCGTGACCAATTTAGGCACACCCGATGCCCCATCAACTCGCGCTGTACGGCGCTATTTGGCCGAATTTCTGAGTGATCCCCGGGTCGTGGAAATCCCGCGAGTACTGTGGTTATGCATTTTACATGGCATTATCTTACGCGTGCGCCCCAGAAAATCTGCCAACACATATCGAAATATCTGGCAAGCTGAAGGCTCCCCCCTTCTGGTCATCGCTCAAAAACAAACCGTCGCCATTGAACAGGCCATCCGGGCACGCTTAACCGATCCCCAATACGCTCGATCTCCTGAAGTTAAAGTAGTACTGGGTATGCGCTATGGCAACCCGTCCATTGCCGACGCATTGGATACCCTGCGTCAAGCGCAATGCGAAACCATCCTCGTTCTACCGCTGTATCCGCACTATTCCGGTTCCACTGGCGGCAGTACCTTTGATGCCGTTGCCAAAACACTCATGTCATGGCGCTGGGTACCCGAGCTGCATTTTATCAATCATTATCACGACAACGCAGACTTCATTGCCGCCTGCGTTCAACACATTCACAGATACTGGGAATCACACACGCCTCCCGATCGACTGATTTTCTCTTATCACGGTCTACCTAAACACTTTTTGGATTCGGGAGACCCCTATCACTGCCACTGTCACAAAACCACACGACTCATCGGCGAACGCCTGAATTTTCCCCAAGAGAAACTCATCACCACCTTTCAATCTCGGTTTGGCAAAGCCGAATGGTTGCAACCGTATACCGATCAAACACTGATGCGCCTGGGACAAGAAGGCGTAGAGCGAATTCACGTTTTTTGCCCAGGATTTTCGGCAGATTGTTTGGAAACACTCGAAGAAATTGCGCAAGAAAATCGCGCCTATTTCCTGAAAAGTAAGTTGAAAAGTGAGTTGAAAAATGAGTTGGAGAATGAGTTAAAAAGTGAGGTGGAGAATGAATTGGAGAGCAGCTTAGAGAGCGGGGGAAAAAGTTTTCACTATATCCCCGCGCTCAACGACAGCCCTGAACACATTGAAGCGTTGGTAAAACTCATCTTTACCCACTTACAACCTTGGCTTGCTCAGCCCGCACGAGACAGCGCCGCCAGCGCTGAACGCGCGCATCAGCTCGGTGCCAAAGTCTGAGCCACGCAACGCAAACGTATCTTCCCGCGCGCAAATACACCTTCAAGGCGTTTACCATTGGCTTGCACTAAGAGTCCTTCACCATGCGGAAGACCCGCTTCAAACAAACCTTCGTAGCGGCAGCCATCTGACCACGTCATGATGCCGTAATCACAGGGAATCACATCACGCGGCGCTACCGACGCCGAACGCGCATCCGGCACCGCATTCAACGCGTGGCATTGCGCAAATCCCAAATACACGCGCCCATCAGACCACGCTAAACGAACGCGAAACAAGGGCTGTTGATTGGCTTGCGAGACAACCGGTTCGCGATCGATCACGCATACGGATATAGGCTGCTGTTCCGCCGGATCAGCCAAGGCCATCGAATCCATCGGTGTAGATGTAGACTTATCCGACTCACCATGAGGTACGGACTCATACACGGCAAAATGCTCAGAAGCGCACGGTTTTTCATCGTACTGCTGTGCTTTGGTTTTATGCTCGGTTTTCCTGTCAGTATCATCCCGGTGGCGACCCTCAGATTTGACCACCCGCATCGCCGTCGTCGAAGCATTACCAGAATCCACCGCGAAATCAAATTCTTTTTCAGCAGGATAATTAATTAATGATTCAAACCACGCATCAAATTGCACCGTAAAATCTTCGCCCGTTAACGCGTCATGCACCGACTCAATATGCGTGGAGGGGTGTGATGAGTGTGTTTCAAGATCATCCCGCTTTGGTTGACGAAACGCCAACACATTACGCCCACTTATTTTATCCGTTTTATCTGTTGATGGATCGCTCGTTTGAGCCATCGGTGTAGCCGCATTCTGTGTGGTATCTGGCTGTGTGGTATCTGGCTGTGTGGTATCTGGCGCAGTATCTACTGGTGTAATCGCATCCCCATCATCACACGTCTCCGATTGCCCACCCTTCTCTTTCAAGTCTCTATCATCCAATTTGCCATCCAATTTACCGTCATCCAAGGCGAAAACACCAAACGGATTTCGCAATGCACGTTTTTTCTTCAACTGCTCTTGCGTGCGAAAAATTGGGCGCAACCCCGAGATTGCGTCTTCGGTCGAACCCGCTGAAAATCGATAAAAATCATCCATCAAACACGCCACCCTTCACAAAGCACTTTGTCGATGCTGTGCCGCACCTCACAAAGACACCACAGACTGTTCTATTATTATTTCTGGAACCTTTCCGCGAAAACGAGAACCAGAGACCACGTACAAGTCACGCATCACGCACACTGACTGATGTATCTAATGACTTTATGAAGTCCGAGCATAAAAGGTGTATTGGCATGACACAACCCGCAGTTTACCCACATTTTACCCACATTGTGTTAAAACGTTTTGATGCGTTTTTGCGTAATGTGGACAATCAAAAATAAGGCTCACAGAAAGCAAAAAAAGGCGACACCCCATACCTCATGCAACATACTTGCAGCTCGGACGTTGCCATCCTGCTGGATAAGAACCGCCATGGCTTTTGCACACTCACCTCGACACAAATCGGGATTACCGAGCGGCATGTACCGATCGACATAGTGAACTACTCGATCGAGTCGACCACAGTAAATCTGATCGCATTTGGTCTTACCCACATCCGCATTCTCTCCATACAACTCATGACACCCTGCACATTGATTCGACCACGCAGCTGACATACTCACAGTTCGACCTTGCGACAGACCAACAGGCGCATCCATCACTGCATCAACCAAGTCATCTACAAAATCCTGTGCGTCATCGACAACATCATCTACAAAATCCTGTGCGTCATCGACAATAGCATCTACGTCAACGGGTAAGTCAGGCGGTAACGCACCCACTCCACCCACAGCATCAAGCACTCCACCGTTTTCCGCATCAACCGGGGCTGGAGCACCCGCAAGAACCGTTCCCGCAGCGCCTTCTCCTGCAGCCTGATCTGGTGCAACAAGCTCCTCGGCTGCTGCCGGATCATCTGCAACGGCTGCCAGATCGTCCGCAACTGCCGCTGGATCTTCCGCCACAGCAGCGGGGTCATCCGCAACTGCCGCTGGGTCATCCGCCACAGCAGCGGGATCATCCGCAACTGCCGCTGGATCGTCCGCCACAGCGGCGGGGTCATCTGCAACTGCTGCCGGATCATCTGCCACAGCGGCGGGATCATCCGCAACTGCTGCCGGATCTTCCGCTGGCACCGGTGCTGGCACTTCCGCAAGCGGTACCGCACCAAAGCTAACAATGAGTGCGGCTGTCGCCTGTGCACATTCTGCTACACAATCCGTCACAGTCGGCTCCGGCATATTAGCAATCACAAAGGCTTCCACGGCTGCCGCGTCGTTACAACCTTCAACACTGTCAACCAGCGTACACGCCACACTGTTCAGTGGTGTTTCGTGCGCACCTATTACGCCTTCTCCATTTGGACCATGACACAATGAACACTGCAAGTCATAGAACATACGACCTTGAGCAATCAGTGCAGCCTGTGGATCATCCGGTGGCGTCGGTGGTGGTGCAGCAGCCGGGTTCAGTGTCGACACAAACATGGCCGTCTGCATCGCACATTCTCCCACGCAAGTGTCGGCAGCCCCGGATGGCATATTCGCTTCAATATACGCCGTTAACTCAGTAATATCGGCGCAATCCGCAACAATCAAACACCCGCCTGGACCAATAGCTTGCGGGAAGAAATCCGCTGTGCCCTCGCCAACCGCGCCATGACACGAAGAACAGTCACTGGCAAAGCGGGCCGCATTGGGATCCCCCACGTCATCCGCTCCCGCCGAAAAGCTCATCACGTACATCGCGGTATTCGCTGCGCAATCGCCCACACACATGGTCGGATCGGTAAAGGGCATGGTCGCCTCGTGGTACGCCGTCAACGCCGCCTGATCGCTGCAATCAACCAAGGTACACGCCGAAGCAGGGAATAATGGTGAAGGATCCAACGCCGCACCTTCGCCATTTGCACCGTGACACGTCGCACACATGGCATCGTATTCTGCCTTACCCACTGGCCCAGCGGGTTCTGCGGATGCCGAGAAACTCATCACGTATACCGCAGTGTTCAAGGCACAGTCTCCCACGCAGGCAGACGGATCGGTGAACGGCATAGTCGCATCATGGTAAGCGACTAAGGCGTCCAAGTCCGCACAGTCCACCAGAGTACATTCGGAAGCGGGGAACAACGGTGACGGATCAAGCGCAGCGCCTTCCCCGTTTGCACCATGACACGTCGCACACATGGCATCGTAATCAGCCTTACCCTGCGCCAAATCACCACCGCTGCCACCACTTGCCGAAGCATCGCTGAGGCTGATGACAAACGCCGCCGTGTTCAGCGCACAATCTCCCACACAGGCGGAAGGATCCGTGAACGGCATAGTCGCATCATGGTAATCGGTTAACGCAGCCAAATCCGTACAATCGACCAAGGTACACTCGGAAGCTGGTGCCAAGGGAGATGGATCCAATGCCGCGCCTTCGCCGTTCGCACCGTGACACGTGGCACACATACTTTCGTATTGCGCCTTACCATCCACCACATCACCCTGAGCGCCGACACCACCGCCAGTTGCCACTATTTCACGCGTGTCAGTATTTTTCATCATCCGCTCCGAACGGCTTATGAATATAACCGTTGGTCCCAGTTTTTTATAATATTTCAGCGTTCTATTAATTCACGATCACTCAAACGCTCTGGATTCTAACTTCTTGTTGTTTATTCTTGCATCTTACCTGTCTTACACCACAAGCACGCACTTAACATATCCACCAGCATTTATCGTAAAACATACCCTACCCTCCACACACTGTTGAAACTGTTCGCTTAGGTGTCTTTTCGTAACATCATTACTAGTAACGATGTTGCTTCCTATTCACAAAAATCACAAAAATCAGAAAAAATCAGAAAATGGACTCCGCACACGCGCGCAGAGCGTCAAAATTTAATCAATGATTGATAGTGTGATTTGGCGAATTGCGTTACTATGATTGCTCTATCAATACGATGAAACCATAACGCAACACAGTGCGACATAACGCAAAAGGGATGAATAAGGTTCGTTTAACCATGACACAGACTGGCAGCACATCGTTAAATACCGCGCGTACCGCATCCAAAACGTCACCGGGAAAATCCACATCAAGCAAACAGACCACGAACACACGCGCTGAAAATTTGTATCAGGCCACCCGTTCACACATTTTACGTGATGGACTGCAGCTCGTGCTTGATCCCATACGCAGTCATGGCGCGACCATCATCAATGCGTTGAACGGACGGGACTACATCAATTTTCACGGGGGATATCGCTCCAACGCACTGGGTGAAAACCACCCCGGCTTCACTGCTCAGGATTATGAAAACATTGCTCGCGCCACCATAAATAAGCAAGCACACGCCCACATCTATACCCCCGATCAGTTGCAAGCCATTAACACCATCGCGCAACGGTACATGCAACCCGCCGGCTTTGAGCGTGCTTTCTTTATTGATGGCGGCGCACTCGCTCTTGAGAATGCACTCAAGATCGCTCTGCGCAATCACGCTCTCAATCGCCAAACCGAAAACAGCGATACCTTACAAACAGATGCCCTCCAAGATGGCGTCATCATCGGTATGCATGGCGCGTTTCACGGTCACAGTGGCTTAACGATGACGCTGTCACGCAGCGATCCCAGCAAAGCAGAATTTATGCCGCGATTGCCTTGGCCTGCCGTTCCCACGCCCTATCAAGAACGTGATGTGTCGGCCTGTGTCTACGCTTTAGAAAAACAGCTTGCCGAATACGCGCCTCGTGTTGCCGGTCTGGTGATCGAGCCCATTCAATGCGAAGGCGGCGATCGCTTCATCCCAAAATCTTATTTTGTGGCGCTGCGACGCTTGGCCGACGCCCACCACTTCAGCTTGATTTACGATGAAACACAAACCGGATTTTTTGTAACCGGGCGCGCTTTTGCCTTTCAAGCATTGAATTTACCAGCGCCCGATTTGATCTGTGGCGCTAAAAAATCGTCCATTGGATATGTTTTCGCCAACCATCGAGTGCTCGCCGTACCGCACAACGCCTTTGAAGTTTCAGGTAAAATCAACTCGACCTGGGGTGGCCATGGCGGGGATTATCTCGTATGTGCCCGCAAACTTGAGCTCATCGAGCAATACAAATTAGCCGAACACGCTCAACGGCAAGGTCGCAAATTATTAGAAAAGCTCGCCAATCTCAGCGCCCACTACCCCAGTTTAATCGTAGCGCCGCGTGGCCTTGGACTTTTAATAGCGATTGACTGCCCCAGTGGCGAAATTCGTGACCGCTTGATCGCGGAGTGTTTTAAACAACGCCTGTTACTGCTCACCGGCGGCGTTCCGAAAGCCGGACCTTTTACCGTACGATTCGGCCCACCCTTATCCGTCACGGATGACGAAGTGGAAACTGGAATGGCTCGTTTCGAGAAAGCCTTATGTGAGCTCAGAAATGCGCTACGTCCACCCGGTAGCAAATGTCACCCCCCGCTCATCACAAACGAGTAATACGCTGAAACTTTCCATTTACATCATAACGGATTTCAAACACACCGTTGACGCCTTCTCGCGTTACAAAGGGTCGGAGAATATTAGCGGGAAATCGCACCGTACGGCCATCTGTCGATATCGCCTCGACAATCTGCGCTGCTCCAGCGTACCACCGTTTCAATACATGGGGTGTAATACTTAGACTGATACAAACCACTTGTTCACTCATGTTCACGCAAGATTCCAATCGCATCCAAGCTCAAGGCCCTCTTCCCGTGGGTGATGCCGACGCCATCACAATCGGCAAACGTTCTTTAGCCCAAATCGGTATCTTCTCTTTGTAGTGATCTTCGATCACGTGGCGCTTGATTTTTAAGGTTGGTGTCAGCATGCTATTATCTACGCTCCAATTATCTTGCAGCAACACCAAATGACTGAGTTGCTCGTGCCGACTCAATTCCTCATTGACCGTTTCCAAGAACGCCAAAAAAGCCGCGCATT
>JARRRL010000266.1:0-3312 GCA_037380725.1 Gammaproteobacteria bacterium
GCTGTCACTGAAGACCCCGAAAACTCAGACGATGATGACGACAACGATAATACGGAAGAAGACAACTTAGGTGGCATCGACCCTGTAAAAGTACACGCTCGATTTGCTGAGTTGGCCAATTTACACGACGCTCACCAACGCTCCGTGGAACAGTATGGTCGCCGTCACAAAGAAACCAGCAAAAGCCTTGAAGCACTGGCCACTATTTTCAAAGACTTCAAACTGCCTGCACGTCTATTCGAAGAATTGGTGTATCTCGTTCGTGACGGTATTGAAACGATTCGCGAAAACGAGCGTAACATTATGCGCTTGTGCATCCGTAAAGCGCGCATGCCACGGAGTGAGTTCTTAAGTTTATTCCCCGGCAACGAAGTAAATCTGGAGTGGACCAAATACCAAGTAACACGCAGCACGGACTACGCACGCAAGCTGCTTCTCCAAGAAGATGAGATCATCAAGTGCCAAAAGCAGTTTATTCTGCTCGAAGATTCACTGGGACTCACCATAGCGGACATCAAAGAAATCAATCGTCGCCTATCCATTGGCGAGGCCAAAACGCGCCGCGCTAAAAAAGAAATGGTTGAAGCAAACTTACGTTTGGTCATTTCAATCGCCAAAAAGTATACCAACCGTGGTTTACAATTTTTAGACCTCATCCAAGAAGGCAATATTGGCTTGATGAAAGCGGTGGATAAGTTTGAATATCGCCGTGGATATAAGTTTTCAACTTATGCTACTTGGTGGATTCGCCAAGCCATCACCCGATCCATCGCTGACCAAGCCAGAACCATTCGGATACCTGTTCACATGATCGAAACGATCAATAAACTGAACCGTGTATCCCGACAAATGCTTCAAGAAATGGGGCGCGAGCCCACGCCCGAAGAATTGGGTCAAAAACTGGAGATGCCAGAAGATAAAGTACGAAAAGTACTCAAAATTTCCAAAGAACCCATCTCCATGGAAACCCCTATCGGCGACGATGAAGACTCATCCTTGGGTGATTTCATTGAAGACCAAAACTTATCATCACCTTCTGATATTGCCACAACAGAAGGTTTAAAAGAGTCAATTCGTGACGTCCTCAGCGGCTTAACAGCCCGAGAAGCAAAAGTACTTGCGATGCGCTTCGGCATAGATATGAACACAGATCACACTCTGGAAGAAGTGGGTAAGCAATTTGACGTCACGCGCGAGCGGATTCGACAGATCGAAGCAAAAGCTTTACGAAAGCTTCGCCACCCGACACGATCGGAGCAGCTTCGTAGCTTCTTGGATTCCGACAGCAATGGCAACAAATAACAATCACATGTAGATCCAAAACGAAAACACTTTCCAGTTGGACAGGAACGGCGGCAGAGGTATAATGGCTGCCCTCTTGTCCATCTGACTCTGAACTTAGACTGGTACAGGGCAGCGTGGAACATGTTGTGGTTATGGAATGTGTAGTGATGTAGTGTGTATTATGTGGTCGAGGCCGAGTCACGTGTGCTTACACTTAGGTTCGCATAAACAAGCTACAAGCTAAAGTATACAATTAAATATAAATCAACAAGTTATATGCAAAAGTTTGAATGGGCCTTTAGCTCAGTTGGTTAGAGCATCCGACTCATAATCGGCAGGTCCCCAGTTCAAGTCTGGGAAGGCCCACCATATCAAAGCCCCGAGCCATAAGGCTATTGGGGCTTTTTGTTAGCAGTTAAGCTTTCCTATAATGTGCTTACACGAGCTTACATTTGAGCTTGGCAACACTCACAGGGAGTGATCAATGTCCGACTACAAAAACCTAAATCTCGACAGAGACGCCATTGACACTCACATCGCCAAGTTTTTGGAATCCAATAGCATGGCGCAGGACGGCGAACCAACGATAGTTGGCAAAGCCAAGCGCTATCAATTCGGTTCTGCCGGCTCAAAATTCGCCATGGTAGACCTGTACCTAAATCAAGATGGCACGACAACCATTAGCCACAAAATTGGCGGCAACCAAGAGCTTGGTGAACAGCTTGCCACCTACTTGAAAGCCACAATCAATCCCGCAGAATTTGAAACCGTCAATCTGTCTATTGAGGGAATAAGGGGTGATGATTTTGACTCAGTAATTGACTGCATCAATGATACAGGCGAGTTTGAAATAGAGGTTAATCGCGATGAATCTGCGTGCAAGCAGGTCACACTCAAGAGCATCGCTCACCAAGACCAACTGAAGCTAACGAGCCACAGAAACACAAGAAATATGCAAATACAAGGCAAGCCTTTATCTTGCTATCGGCGCGTGATTTTCATGCGAACCGATCTCTTAGACCTAAAAGCATTAGCTCAAGTCCTGTACAAAAAAGATGATAATAGTGCCGAGATAGTTCGGACGGAAATGGCCGAAGACCACCTGAAAACATTCTTCCCAAGAAGTTACGAACATTTACCAAAGACTGTTAAAAAATTGATGGTCTCTAGCTGCTGTGTAAAACTTGCATCCCCACAGCTCCCAGATTACTGCTTATTGCTATACCCCGACCTTCGAGCATTGGAAGGCGTTCTGAAAGAGCTGATGAATGGCTACAACATGTCTGTAGGAGATGCCGACAATGGGTTTGGCGACTTCTTTGATGTAAACAACGGAGTCTGCACTCTTAAAGCTGGATTTAATGCACAAGTTGCGCATGCTGGTATGGTAGATGCGTTCAATAAGGGCTACAGTTTCTATAGGAAGCACCGGCACACGCTTTTCCACATGGAAGAGTTCGCAGATGGCAGCAGAATGATAGATACACTTGCAAAGGCGATGGCTCTATCCAAGGACGCCTATGCAGCGATAGACAACCTGTATACAGCTAGAATGTGATAGTCATGATTCAGAAGATTCGCATAGTAGGTGGAGTAGCTGTGGTCACCGCCACCGCTGACTTTCACCCGTTGCGCAAACTAAAACAGTTAGCCACAGAACTTGAAACCATTGGTTTTGAGGGCGACGTGCTGTTTGATTTACTAGCGGTAAATGGATTGGCCGAGAACCGCTTTGCATCTATGAGGTTCTCAGGCCATAACTTTGATAAGTCGTCGTTCGCTGTAGAGTCTGAAATAAATCAAAACATTAAGAACGAGCAAGACACTATCGCCAAACAGGATTACACATTTCTTCTTGGTAGCGTCCTTTCATCCAGCGAGATTGAAAAATTTACTCACTAAGCAATTTGCTTTTACACAGCGCTTGATCGTCACGTCATTCACTCCAAAATAACTAACTACCTCAATCACCTATCTCAGTTGAACCCCTGATTCATACTAATGTGGCCCCCAAAGTCGAGACAATTT
>JARRRL010000267.1:0-3291 GCA_037380725.1 Gammaproteobacteria bacterium
GGTATTGGCGAAACTGCTGCAAGATCAAGTCCTGTTTGATCCCGCTGACACCGCCGTTGTCGGTCCCACACCACATGGCTTGTGGTTTCAACTGGACCTAACCCATGCAGCAGAAGCCCACAGTCATTCATCCGGGCCATTGCACTTGGACCTCGGGCTTCCTTTAGTCAAAAATCTCTACGTATTTGAAGTATTACCGCAAGGGCCACAGTTGGTTTTTCACAGCGAACACGTTGGGCTGCACAGCACCGTCATCGCCTTACCTCAACACGCCACTTTGCTCACACAACGGCAGTTCATGGGTTACTTTGAATCGCCCTACCCCACGCGTTTGTCCCCTCGACTTGTCTCTCCACCCACCGAATCTCATTACGCCGCCATAATCGCCACCTTACTGCTTATCAGCGTTTCGCTCGTCAGTACTGTGCTGAGTGTGCGTTCCAAACCCAGCGATCAGTGGCACAGCATCGCCGTGATGATCATTTCAACCTTGCTATGCGCCCTACTCATTGTTCCCATAACGGGTATACATCACACACGGCTCGACCCCATAACACTCGGACTCCTATGCGCTGCTGCATTATGGTTAGCCACTGTAGACATCAGTGATACCCGTACAGACGTACACGCATTAAAACTGCCAACGCGACTGTTGATCCCGTTTTTTGTCATACTCGGTCTGGGATTGGCCGTGCTCAGCCCAAGCGCGAATGGTCCCGTTCGCCTGCTCAGCATCAGCACGCTGCTCGCGCACGTCGCGCGCATGCACTGGCGGTTTAAAGTACAAACACTACGATCGTCTCAAGCAACATTGCCTCAAGTGAAGGTATACCTCAGCGTCAATAATGTCATCCGGATGCTCGGTTGTGGTTCATTACTCGGGCTGAGTCTGCTGTACGCGTTCTGGAGCATCCCCATTGGACCACCCTCTTTTGTCTTTCTGATGAGTCCCGAGCACTGGATTGCCATCCACATTGCGCTCCTAGGACTTGTCGTGAGCACACACGCTTATCGCATCGTCGTCTGGCATACTTTGCAACGACATCAAAAAGCACAAAAAATCGAACAACCATCCTTGCGTGATCTCAATCGCGGCATGTTGGCTCGCCTCAATCAACACATCGTTCAGAAACCCTTGCCGAACAGTGTGTTACCCGTCGATCGGTCGCCCGTCACCAGCATGCGCAGCGATGACGCACACGCACACCGCATTCGCTTAGATACCATTGGCGAATCGCCGAATACCACCTTGGAGAAGGTATCCGAATACTCAGATATAACCTTATTGCTCAGCGAAGAAACCTGTTGGGATACCCAACCTTTTCACGTTCGCAAATGGATACATCAGCACATTGCCAATTGGAGCCAACGCGCCCATCGCTACGGCAAGCAACTCATCGTATCCGTACGTCCCTATACCCCCATCGAGATCACGGCGGACGAAGAAAAGCTGACGCACATCATGCATACGCTGCTGGACATCAGTCTGTGCACCACGTCACGTGGCAATATTGTTTTGCGCTTGGATGCCAACGAAACGGAAATGGGACACGTGGTCTACCGTTTAACCATACAAGACACCTGCACCGAATTACCCGATGATTTGGCCACACTACTCAACACCCCATGGCTAAAACTCAGCGCCAAACCTTTTCAACCCGCCCACTTGCATTATGCCCGCGTCTTGCTGGCGCAACGTTGGCTGCATTCCGCAGGCGGCAGTCTCTCGGTGACCCACGACCATATGTTCGGTGCTCGATATCGCATCACATTTAACACACACCCACAATCTTCTTCGGCCACTGACGCCGCCACACTTGTCAAAAACAGCACCAACTGCAACAGTCGACAACTGCTTATGATGACCTACGATGCCGAATACGGCGCCACCATGGCCGAACAAGCCAACCACCTCAATCACCCCATGAGCTTAGCGCTCTCGACCAAGCAAGCCATACGCAATTTAAGACACAGCCAACGCGTGGGTCGCCACTTCGATGCCCTGTTGATTGATTTCTCACGAGATGCCGAATCTTTGCAAGGTTTCGTATTTGAATTGCGCGAAATAGAACAGTACTGCAACATTCCCATTGTGCTACTGACCAACCCGGAACAACGGGTCGAATACTTAACGCAACTGCTGTCCGATGTTTTTGCGGTGGTGCGACCGGGTTACTTTCCGAGCTTAATCAGCACAGTCAATGGTTTCTTATTCAAATTAAATCCCACGTTGCGGTCGGCGATCAAAAGCGCGTCATTTCAGTTGTAATTTCTAGCGTTTCTCATTTTTGGGGCTCATCCACACCGATCATTGTGTTGGCACGCCTCATCCGCTCCTGCTACGGCACCTTCACCCTCATAAGCGCCACCCCATGCTACCCGCATCTTGCCGATGTGCGGGAAGCCATCATCCACACGAAGATCCAATTCGTACAACAGCTCAATCGGCACGCCCTGCCCCAAAATCAAGGTAGGCTGCCCGGCTTGCTCATCGATGTGAAACTGAAACAAGCCGCCGTAACCATTGGCAACACAAGGTCCACGGTGACATCGCGCCGACGAACGCATCAGCATATCACCCTCCAAAACAGCATCACTCATCAGCACATCGACCTGATCCGTAAGATAACCAGCCTGCAACAAGTGCGACCACACGTGTTCGGAATCCATCATCGTAAGTGCCTTGTTTTTCGAAAAATCACCGGGCCATGACACCTGCTGTTCTCGAAACGCGTACCACGCTGCACTCACTTCATTTACGCGATCCAGCAATGACAAAACGCGATGCTGTTGAGTCAGTTCCTGCACTTTCAACACCACGCCACACAGCACACCAAAGACCAGCAAAGCCGTCACCAAACTCAGTACCGTTACCCCTTCAAAGTGGCGATATAGATCCAAAACCGGAGCATCGACTGACTCAGCGTGAGAATCCAAGCTCTTATCTACTTTCACGCACAACCCTCCAAAACAACTGCTTTTATCAATTGAAGCAAAACCAGACAACAATGCGAATTCTTCCGCCTTGTTATAAGATTGTTTTATCATTATCCCACGTCACAACATCGCTAAGCCTATGTGAAAACGTAACCCAAAAGATGGCGTAACGTGAGCAAGCACAGGGAGAGCGCTCAGTAGGGAGATATGAGTAGGGAGAGATACTCAGCAAGGAGAGAATAAGAAAGAATGGTAAGAAAAATAAGAGAGATAAGAAGCCAATAAGAAACTAAGAGGAAGAAAGGTAAACTTCAGGACGAATAACGAAGTTATTGTTACCCAGTCTGCTCATCT
>JARRRL010000268.1:0-3285 GCA_037380725.1 Gammaproteobacteria bacterium
AGCCGCTCGAACCTGCGGGTCAGCCGCAAGGCGGAAAAGGCACTCAAGAACCGCGTGCGCGAGATAACCGGACGAACTCGGGGAAGAAGCATCAAGGCGATAATAGCGGAGCTTGGGGTCTATCTGAAAGGGTGGCTGCCGTATTACGGGATCGTGCAAGTCAAGTCCATGATGAGACAATACGATTCATGGATCAAGAGGCGTCTGCGCTGCTATCTGTGGAAGCAGTGGGGCAGGGCGGGATACAGGCGGCTGTGCGCCCTTGGCGTGAGCCGAGACCTTGCCTGGAACACCTGTAAATCAGCCCACGGTCCATGGAGACTGAGCCGCAGCCCGGCACTGGCCTTTGCATTGCCGGCACGTTATTTTGCCGATTTGGGTTTACCAAGTTTGCTCGGATACCAACTTAATCAACTGAACCGCCGTGGTACGTGATCCGTATGCCCGGTGGTGTGGACTTAATATTACCCACAAATATCATAGCATTAAGGCCATGGACCATCCTTCGGCAAAATCCATCAATCGTTTCCATCCTCGCCAAAGCACGAGGGTGCCTGGTGGGCCATCCTTTTTTCTTGCCAAATAGCCTCCAAGTTTGGCTATCGATAGAAGCGCCTCGGCAATAGAGGGTGCAATCGCAGGTTGACGACCATTGCGTGACGATTTGGCTGCAAGTACCTTCCACTCCAGCTCTGACAACAATTCCGAGCAGGGCATGGAAGGGTTTGTGCGAGCGATCAACGTAATTGTAAAAAGGCGCCAGGCTACGATGCTCATTAAAGTGAGATAACATATCAGTCGGTCGGCGGTTCCAAGCCGACATGCTTCAACACGAAATCCGGATTTTAAGACCTTGAAATACATCTCAATCCGCCATCGAAGGCTATACCAACGAATCCGCTTACAAGCTTGATCGAAAGTTGTCACTGGCTGATTGGTGATAAGCATCCATTCCACGGCGTCCTCTCCTTCGGGGGGATGCATTTCCAATACATGGATAGCATACATCTCAATGTCGGGCAAAACCTCTGTCTTATGCTTGGGATTGTTTCGCGGTGGATTCATTATAAAACCACCGTATTTTACTTCCATCTTTGCTGCTCTCGCAGTTCGTCCCTTGCAGTGCCTCGTTTTCTCTCGCGCAGAAATATCTACGATATAGGAGCCGGCAGTCGGTTTCGACATGATGTGATCCCATAGCTTCGAAACATCTTTTTCTGCATACCGACTGCCTCTGTTGACAGTGCGATTCTGAGATGCGCGCACAAGCACAGCAGAACCGCTTTTCTCTGCGCTTTTGAAAAAATCATAGAAATCGCCCTCCCTGTCACACACCGTTATAACCTGCGCTTCGGTTGACGCTTTTGTGGCAACCTCCAGAGCTTCGATCCAGCGGTAGCTTTCCTTCTCTTCTACAGGAATCACGTCTTGGACATACCTTCCGCCTGTACTGCGACGTTCATGTTCTGGACGAAGCTCACGGGCGAATATTTTCTGATCGAATAGTCCTACCGGCGTACCTTTTGTTGTTACCGCAATACAAGTGTGCATTACCAGACCGCGAGAAAAAATCTTGTCGATATTTTTTCCTTTCTTCAGAGATATTTTCCCCAACCCCTTGGTTTTGGGGTGGTGCGTGTAGACCAAATAACTAGTGTCCTGAATGGCAAGTACAGTGCGATGGTTTGCAGCACGACCAAAGGTCTTATCACGATGCGCAGACATAATTCGATCGACATCAACATTCTCATTTTTAAAGAAGCGATATGCGGCCTTTGTCTCGGCCCAATCGGCACAAGCTTGATTGATCGGGCTTTCCGGAGCTTTGGAGAATGAGTCACACAGTTTTATCAGCCTTGAGTCAAGTCTCTTATCACCAAGGTCTACATTTTTAAACTCATCAGCAGCCCACCCCATCTATTCCTCCTATTGAGTATTGATTTTCAATGGTATACGTATATATTACGTCTACCATATAATAAGAGGAGGATCAATGAAAGCTCTACTCAAGAAAAAACAAACTCTGTTGCACAAAATTGCCGGCTGCTCGGAATTTCTGCGTGGTTCAATCACAAGCGTATGCTCGACATGCAACAGGGCTGCCTGCATCTGTACAGGCAGACCAACAGAGAGGGCGTATCGGCTAACCTACAAAGACAAACAGCAAAAGACGCGAACTGTGTATATATCTCGCGCACAGTTGCCGAAGGCCCGCAGAATGATAGCCAACTATACAAAAATAAGAAAATTGATCGATGAGCTTTTTGAGACAAATATCGCTTTATTCAAAAAACGATCCAAGCTATAGTTAAACCTTAAGATTTGTGGGTAATATTAAGCCCACAGATCCGGACGTGAAGATTTCCCTCATCCGGTTCCTCGGTTTCGGCCCTTTTTACCGGACCGTCAACCAATCAGGCGACACCCCGATTGGCGCATAACTTTGCTGCCCTGCAAGTCGTCAGATATTATGAACTATTCGAGGGAGCGGTAACGGGAACATGTTTATAATTCTTCCGAATTTTTCATGGCTTATGTACCCGTCGCGGTGGCGCTCTTTGAGCCAGCGTTTCCACGCTTTTGCAGCGTATTCATACACTACCTCCAGCACCTTATAATTACCCCGCACCCCAAAATACTGGTAAAACCCCCGGAGCTTGCTGCATAGCATTTCATGCTGCTCGGCCAGAGGGTCATGACGATTTTCCTTACACCAGTTCCACAACATCCGCATAAAGCGGTTCCGCCTTTTGCGGGCGGTTTGTTTCTTTATCACCCAGTTGCCCTTGAGACTTTTGCCCCAGTAGAAGGTAAACCCAAGAAAGTAAAAGGTCCCCTTGGGTTTGCCTCCCTGCGGCGGCTTGCCGAATGGTATCAATTGGGTCTTGTCCGGATGAAGGTCCAGTTTATGTCGGTTGAACCTCTTGGGCAGCACCTCCATCAGTCGATTCGCGTCCGATTCCAACTGGAACCCCATGATAAAATCATCGGCAAAACGTATAAGGAAACCCTTGCCCTTCAATCTCGGTAGCACCTCTTTGACATACCAGTCGTCAAGCACATAGTGCAGGAATATGTTACTGAGCGCCGGTGAGATCACCCCGCCCTGGGGAGTTCCCTTCTCAGGATAGATGACTTCTCCGCCTTCAGACACACCGGCATTTAACCACTTGCCGATGAGACGGTGGATGCCGTCATCGCTTACCCTGAGATTGATTGTCACTCCGCATAATTTACCCAAGCAAAATGGTATATTTTTGTGAACTTTGTGGAAAGCAATTTACT
>JARRRL010000269.1:0-3246 GCA_037380725.1 Gammaproteobacteria bacterium
CGTTGTGTTCGCTACATCAGGGCCGGGCGCTACCAATACCGTTACTGGTATTGCAACAGCGTATATGGATTCCATTCCCATGGTGGTCATCACCGGAAACGTGACCAGTGATTTAATTGGCTGTGACGCGTTTCAAGAAACGGATATTATTGGCGTATCTCGCCCGATTGTAAAACACAGCTACTTGGTTAAGTCGGTGGCGGATATTCCTCGCGTCATCAAGCAAGCCTTCTATTTGGCCAATACGGGGCGGCCTGGCCCGGTTGTGGTTGATATTCCGAAAGATATGACGGATCCAAATGTCAAAATACCCTATGAAAAAATTGGATCGGTGAGCATGCGTTCTTATAACCCGGTTCAGCGTGGCCACTTAGGGCAAATCAAGCGAGCCGTTAAATTACTGCAGGAAGCAAAACGACCTGTCGTTTACAGTGGTGGAGGAGTTGTTCAGGGAGAGGGTTCTGCGTTGCTGACGGAGTTAGTGCGATTGGCGCAGTTTCCCATTACCAGTACATTGATGGGTCTGGGTGCTTTTCCGGGTACGGATCGCCAGTTTCTGGGCATGTTGGGTATGCATGGCACTTATGAAGCGAACATGGCTATGCACAACAGCGATGTGATTCTGTGTATCGGAGCTCGTTTGGATGATCGGGTGACCAATAATACGGAAAAATTTTGTCCAGGTGCTGTGCTGATTCACGTGGATATTGATCCGACTTCGATATCAAAAACGGTTCAAGCGGATGTGCCTATTGTGGGGCCAGTCCATCGAATCCTGCAGGAAATGCTGGAACTCTTTAAAAAAATGAATGATGACACGTCGCGTCGTAAGTCATTGGAAGAATGGTGGGCTCGTATTGAGGGTTGGCGTGCTCGTCAATGCTTAGCGATTCCTGAGCGTGACGATGACGTGATTCTGCCGCAACATGTGATTCGGGCGGTGTATGAGATTACGGAAGGGGAGGCAATTGTCACCTCTGATGTTGGTCAACATCAAATGTTTGCCGCGTTGTATTACACCTTCAATCGACCTCGGCAGTGGGTAAATTCCGGTGGTTTAGGCACAATGGGCTTTGGGTTGCCGGCGGCGATGGGTGTGTTGTACGCACAGCCGGACGCGCAAGTGGTGTGTATAACGGGTGAAGGCAGTATCCAAATGAATATTCAGGAGCTGTCGACCTGCCTGCAATATAAGCTACCTATTAAAATCATCATCTTGAATAACCAAGCTTTAGGGATGGTGAGGCAATGGCAGGATCTGCATTACAACGGGCGTTATGCGGCGTCAACCTATCAGGATTCGTTACCTGATTTTGTTAAATTAGCCGAAGCCTTCGGGCATATTGGTCAGAAAATTTCAAGAAAATCTGAGCTTAAGGCTGGTTTGGAGTGGTGTTTTGCGCAACGGGATCAACTGGTTGTAATGGACATTCGGATTGACTCGGATGAGCATGTGTATCCCATGCAGATTAAATCGGGTTCGATGCGAGACATGTTTTTAAGTAAAACGGAGCGTACCTAAGATGAGAAGATTAATAGCGGTGCTTCTTGAGAATGAGGCGGGTTCGCTCTCTCGCGTTGTGGGCCTCTTTTCTCAGCGCAATTACAACATTGAGTCTTTGACGGTAGCGCCAACCGAAGACGCGTCCTTGTCGCGAGTGACGATCGTGACTTTCGGTTCGGAGCAGGTTATTGAACAAATTACCAAGCAATTAAATAAGTTGGTTGAAGTGGTCAAAGTGGTAGATTTGACCGATGGGCCTCACATTGAGCGGGAAATCATGTTGGTCAAGGTGCGCGCTGCTGGGTCTCAGCGAGCTGAGTTGCAACGGACAGCGGATATATTTCGAGGTCAAATCGTTGATGTTGGCTCAAGCTTCTACACCGTGCAGCTTGTCGGGACGAGCGAAAAGTTGGATGCGTTTTTGGCGGCGGTCGGGCTTGGCGCGATCCTGGAGGTTGTGCGCAGTGGTGTGTCGGGACTTTCGCGAGGTGAAAAAGTGCTCGCTCTGTAGGCTTACTTGATTCAGATAACAGTGAAAGGAGGCTGAGTATGATCGAGGATTTTTCTGCGTCACGGCAAGGCGGTCGTGATGAGAAGCCAAGGCGTTTTCCGGAATCATTGGCGTCTGATCAACGGTCTGGTGGTTCGCCTGTGGAACGGGAGGTGGCGAGCGATGTCTTGTCATCAGTCACTTTTGAAGTCGAGGAAGTGGAAAAGGGACTGGAGGATGGGCAGAAGGTGTCCCATAAAGGGATTTACCTGTTGCCCAATTTATTCACAACAGGCGCGCTGTTCAGTGGTTTTTACGCCATCTTAGCGGGCCTGAGTCAGGCTTACGAAGCTGCAGCGTTGGCGCTGTTCTTGGCGATCATTTTGGATGGTTTGGATGGGCGCGTGGCGCGCCTAACCCATACGCAGAGTCATTTTGGTGCGGAATACGATTCCCTTTCCGATATGGTGTCTTTTGGCGTTGCGCCGGCGCTGTTGATGTTTAACTGGTCTCTGGGGGCGGTGGGTAAGTTTGGTTGGACAGTCTCGTTTGTGTACCTAGCTTGTACGGCATTGCGCTTGGCGCGTTTTAATGTGCAGACAACGGGTGGTTCGGATAAGCATTTTTTTGTCGGCCTGCCCAGCCCTGCAGGGGCTGGCTTGCTGGTCAGTGCGATTTGGGTTGGTTTTGATGTGGGCTGGGATGGGCGCTCTGCGGCGTATTGGATTGGTGTATTTACGCTGGCTGTGGGGGTGCTTATGGTGTGTAACATCAAGTATTACAGTTTCAAAGACGTTGATTTCCGAGGTCGAGTGCCGTTTGCAATGAGTGTGTTGGCAATCATTGTGATTGCAGTGGTGTTTTTGGATCCGCCGAAAGTGATTTTGGGTGCTTTGGTGCTGTACGCAATCTCCGGTATGTTGTATTCGGCGCGGTGTTATGTGAAGAAGCGTCTGCGAGCAGCGAAGTGACCGAAGTGTAGTACCGTCGGAAGAAGGGTAGGGTGTAGGGCACGAGTTTGATCCAATTTTAGCCAGTTCGAACTAATTTTAATTTTCATGAAAAAAACGTTTGACACCCTCTGAGAAATCTTTATAATTCGTCGTCCTTGCAGCAGAGAATGCAAGCGCTCTTTAAAAAGATGAAGACCAAAGACAAGCCAAGAAAACGCAAACGTGTGGGTATCTGGCGGCGGGTCAAGAAATAAAAGCGAGACCCGAAGCTAGACCAGTTGATCATACCGTTCTACCCG
>JARRRL010000270.1:0-3219 GCA_037380725.1 Gammaproteobacteria bacterium
CAGCGGCGCAACACAAGTCGCCTCAAGCCCACTCCGAATCGGTTAATAAAAAAGCTGAATCCCAGCGTGAGCCGCTGTTTCCCACACACAGCCGAACCGCTGCCGAAGCATCATTGGAATCGTTAATTGACCGGGTGCAAGCCCAATTGAAGGGGATTGAGCCCCGCTTGATGTCCCTCGAGTCGGCCAAACAAACCCTAGATCGCGCTATTCAGCAACGCCTGAATGACATGCACGACCAACTCATACACTATATCCGCTCACTGATTAAAGAAACCGTGGATCTCGACGAACACCCCCACCTTGAGGCCATGCAAGAGCAGTTTGAACGCCATTTAACAACACAGGCTCACGACATCATTGAAGCAAGCGTGAAAACGCAAACCGAGGCCATCAGCGAAAAACTGCACGAAGAATTAAACGCTCAAACGCGTTACATGGAACACCGCTTATTGGGTGAAGCAGTCAACACCGAGCAAATCATCGAACAAGCCACTGACGCCGCTCGACTGGCCGTCGAATCACACATGCAGACGCTCGAAGATCGCCCTCAAGGCATCCCGAATTTGGATGACGACGATTCTCCACTTCGACAACAACTGCTGGAAGCCGCCGAACTGGTCGCTGCAGAACAAGCTGAAAAATCCGTAAGCGATAACTTGGTCCGCTTGCAACAACAGTTGGCGCACAGCACGCAAGCCCAAGTAAATAGCGTACTGAAAAAGCAAAAATTGATCAGCGCAACGGGATGGCTTATCGCTTTAGCCGCATTGGCCATCAGCGTCATGACATAAAAAACACGCGCCCCGCGTGGCCATAACGGACACACGGGGAAGCGCAATATATTTTATTACCATTCAACTTTTTAATTCACACACGCTCAATGATCGTAGCAATACCCTGGCCCAAGCCAATACACATCGTTGCTAAGCCCAAAGTCCCGCCTTTTCGCTCCATGACGTTCATCAAGGTTCCCGTGATACGCGCACCCGAACACCCCAAGGGATGCCCCAAAGCAATCGCGCCACCTTGCAAATTCACCTTGCTCTCCATTTTGTCAATGAGTTTTAAATCCCGCAATACCGGCAAACTTTGCGCCGCAAATGCTTCGTTCAATTCGAAATAATCGATATCACGTATTTCCAAATCCGCACGTTTCAGACATTTTTGCGTAGCGGGCACCGGTCCATACCCCATGATGGCCGCATCGCAACCAGCGACCGCCATGCCACGAATTACGGCGCGCGGCTTCAGACCCAGTGATTTCGCTCGCCCCCAAGACGTCACCAACATGGCTGAAGCGCCATCCGATAACGCGGAAGAACTGCCCGCTGTCACCGTACCATTCTTCGGATCAAACACAGGACGCAACGCTTGCATGGCCTCCAGACTCGCATCCGCGCGAATCACTTCATCAATTTCACACAAACTCAGCACACCATCCGCATCGTGGCCCACAATGGGCACAATCTCATGCTTCCAATGCCCTTCAGTAGTGGCCGCCCACGCTTTTTGATGACTGCGCAATGCAAATTCATCTTGCTGCTCGCGCGTAATCCCATGCATTCGCCCCAGCATTTCAGCGGTTAACCCCATCAGGTAAGACGCTTTGGCGATGTGTTTGGAAATTTCTGGGTTCAGGTCAATACCGTGATCCATGGCCACATGCCCCATGTGCTCCACCCCGCCCACTAAAAACACGTCCCCGTTACCCGTTTGGATGGCTTGAGCAGCCATGTGCAAAGCCTGCATGGACGAGCCGCACAAGCGATTGACCGTTTGCGCCGCTACCGTACGCGGCAACGCCGCCAACAACGCGATATTACGAGCGATGTTCATACCTTGTTCTTTCGTTTGATTCACGCAACCCCAAATAACGTCTTCCGTTTCCTTCGGATCATAATTCGGATTACGTTTGATTAACGCTTCGATTAATAATGCAGACAACTTTTCCGCTCTCACGTGACGATATTGCCCACCCCTACTTTTGCCCATGGGCGTGCGAACGGTATCAATGATTACAGCATCTCGGGTTTGAAGACTCATAACTCATTTTCTCCTAAAGCTCCTGGGACGCAACTCAGCACTGCATCCAAACTTTGTGGCAACGGGTTCTGCGATTCATCCTTCGCTGGTGATCGCTTCATAATACGTTTCCCCTTTCGCCGCCTTTTCTTTCAAACCCGCCGTGGGTGCGTACAAAGGACCACAATCCGCGTATTTTTCACACAACGATACAAAGGCGCTCAAACCCAAGCTATCCACGTAGCGCAAAACCCCGCCTCGGAAAGGTGGGAAACCCAGCCCCAAAATCAGGATCATATCCGCTTCCATTGGACTGGCCACTATGCCCTCTTCCAAGGTGCGTATCGTCTCCAAACACAACGGAATCATCATCCGATGAAGTATATCGTCGTCTTCAAAAGGCTTAGGCGCAGCCGTTTCCGCATAAAGCAGTCCATACGTTTCTTGATCAACTACTTTCTTTGGTTTCCCTTTTTTATCCTTTTCGTAGCGATAAAAACCAATGCCGTTTTTCTGGCCATAACGTTGCTGTTCAACCAGAATCGAAATCGCATTACGGTAGGTGTTTTTCATGCGCTCCGGATACCCTTCCGCCAACACCGCACTCGCGTGCGCTGCCGTATCTAAGCCCACCACATCCAACAAGTACACCGGCCCCATCGGCCAACCAAACCGTTCCATAACGCGATCCAGCTCTTGAAAATCAGCGCCATCACGAATTAACGCCACCGCCGCCCCCAGGTACGGAAACAACACCCGATTCGCAAAAAATCCGGGACAATCTTTCACAACAATCGGCGTTTTACCTATTTTCTTCGCGTACGACACCACCGTCGCCACTGCTTCATCTGAGGTTTTTTCCCCGCGAATGACCTCCACCAGCGGCATCATGTGTACCGGGTTAAAAAAATGCATACCAAGAAAGCGCTCTGGGACATGTTACGTCGAACTTGTGTTTTTGCATCTGGTGCTATCTGAGGGCCACGTAGTGCATTATGGTGCATCCGGGCCACAAAACGTTGACATAGTATTTTTCATGCTCAGGTGGGCTCGGTGCAGTTTCCACAAAAGGCGCGCCCAGACACGTTATGATGAACTTATTTTTTTGCATTCGGTGGGATATGCGGGTCACGTATGGCGTTCTGGTGCGTCCGGGTCGCGAAATATCGACGCACTATTTTTCATGCCCTGGTG
>JARRRL010000271.1:0-3216 GCA_037380725.1 Gammaproteobacteria bacterium
CCGGCACCAGAGAGCAAATAATGATCACCTTCAAAGGAAGCCACTTTCCAAAGGACATCCTATTAACCTGTCTTCGCTGGTACTTGGCTTACCAATTGAGCTACCGTGACATTGAAGAAATGATGGGGGAATGTGGTACACAAGTGGATCACAGCACCATACAGCGCTGGGTCGATCAATACGGTTTTCTCATCTGGCAGGCCAAGAATGGAGGCTAATCAGCTTGCTAAAACAATGGGTAGAGCAGGTAGAGGTTTCGTTGTGATTACTATTGCTATCTCTGTTTACAATATATATTGCATTTATTTCGCTGAGTCATTTCTTATATCAGCGATTTTGGTCTTGAATAAACTATGCAAAAAATAATGAAATATGCCGGGCGTATACAAGTGCAGCACCAGAAAAATATGATCTTGCGAACATTTTCTGGTGCTGCAAAACGTTAGCGAAAAGGAGAATATAAAAAATGAGCTTTTTTGAATCTTCAACAAACGGAACACCCTCGATTTAAGAGGCCAGCAAAAGGATGTTTTTTTGATCGATAGTATGGAAATCGATCAGTTGTAATAGATCTTGCCCCAGGGTGGACTACCACCTACCTCGACTCGCCATCCCTCCTTCCACATGCTTGAGCGCGGCTTCAACTCCTCCAGCTTCTCGTGGGTTCCTCGTGGCGTTAGGGTTTGTACCTTTTCCATGGCACGATTTATCGATTGTTTGGCGATCTATTGTACACTCAATGATCGTCATCCCTAAGAATTAAACCTGCCTTGAGGGAGCCATTATCTTGGCCGGTCGCACGGCGTTGAGCAAGTAGATCTGTTCGACCCACGGTTACACTGGAACCACCATGTGACTGTACGCTGGCGATCGACAATTTTTACCGTACGGGATATATTCTTACTCAAGCAAGCCAATACTCTGATATTTATCCCGTACGGTAAATATTCATTGAGTTAGCTGCGTCTGCATGCTATTTTTTTACCGTACGTTCATTTTTTGGATAGCTTATGGCTCACGATCAGGTGCAATACGGTACAATCCGATCCGCTGAGGATCTCGGCAAGCTGGTGCGTGCTCACCGGAAACAGAGAAAACTGACGCTGGAAACGATCTCGGGGCTGGGCAACCTAAGCACCCGCTTTTTATCCGAATTCGAGCGAGGTAAAGAAACTGCCGAGCTGGGCAAAGTACTAAAAGCGTTGCGCACCCTGGGACTGGAGGTGGTCATCCAGCCGCGTAGAATTGCCGCGCCCAAGCCGTCGTCCTCTCAAGCATCGTCCTCTCAAGAGGGAAAAGACCATGCTTGATCCGGATGGTCTCAACGTCTGGAATGATCAGCGACTCGTTGGCTATTTGTGGCGCAACACCCAAGGCCTGATTGGCTTCCGCTACGAAAAGGAATGGCTTACCCAAGGTGGGTTTGCCATCTCCCATGGGTTGCCATTGAGTCAGGAAGACTTTGTGCCAGAAGAGGGATTCGCCCACCGCTTCTTCACCAACCTCCTGCCGGAAGGTGGTGCCCGTGATCAGGTTATCCGTGATCTAAAGATCGCCAATACCGATTTTGATCTGCTCAGAGCCATCGGCGGTGAATGCGCCGGGGCCTTGTCGATTCTCCAGACAGAACAGAAACCTTCCACACAATATGCGTATTACGAACTCTCGGAACAAGAACTCGCCAAACTGGTGACACGCTGCGGCCAGATTTACACATGGACTGAAAACGAACGTCCCCGTCTGTCTCTGGCCGGGGCGCAAGACAAGTGTCCTGTGTTGATCAAGAATGGCACCTGTTGCTTGCCTAAAAAAGAATCTCCTTCCAGTCATATCCTCAAATTCGAATTATCCGATTACCGCCACCTGCCCGCTTACGAAACCTTCACGACACTGCTGGCGGGCGCTATTGGTTTGCCTGTAGTCGATATCCTACTGCGCTCGATAGCAGATACGCACTATGCATTGATTGAGCGTTATGATCGGCACCCGCTGGATAGCGGTCAGATGACAAGACTGCATCAGGAAGATTTCTGTCAGGCGCTGGGTTTCGGCCACGAACGCAAGTATCAGGAGGATGGCGGCCCTTCCTTCGCAGACTGCTATCGGCTCGTCCAGGATGTTTCTAGTGATCCCGCCAACGATCTGCAGTATTTACTGCGATGGCAGATTTTCAATGTCCTGGCGGGTAATTCGGATGGCCATGCCAAAAACCTTTCACTGCTATACCGAGCCAATGGCGAAATACAGCTAGCCCCTTTTTATGATCTCGTTTGCACTCGGGCCATTGAACGTATTGACTATCATCTGGCATTTTCCGTTGGCAATGAAAGAAATCCAAGTATCGTTTCCACAAAGCACTGGGATGACCTGGCACAACAATGCGGTCTGCGTGCTCGGTTTCTGCAAGGCCAGGTGCAGGATGTTGCTGTCAGTCTGTTGGAGCACCTGCAACCGACGAGAGAAAAGTTTGAAACGCTGTACGGGAAATATCCCGCGCTGCAACGAATCGAAAAGGTTGTGAATAAACAGTGTCGGCGCACAATCAGCGAATAAGTGCAACTGGCAAGGTTCTCAACGAACAAAGAATTATGCATCGGTATTTTAATGAAAGGCCCGCTTTAAGCACAAGCAACCCGCTTATACAGTGGGAAGCATACGCTGCCAGATCAACATGGAGTGCCTCTTGACGGCGGCGAATCGGATTATCTGGGCAGGCAATCCAGTCGATGAACTTGAAAAATTGGCCAATCAATTAAAAAATATCAACTATCTCAATGTTTCTAAAAAACAGGCGGTTGGTAATGATTTGGGGCGCCCTGAAGCCACCCCATCATTGAAATACAAAGCTGTTGCATGAAAAGACGCCATTTGCTTGCAACATGAAGTAAAAACTTGAAGATCGAGTTATACCATTGAAAAAGTTTGCTTGGCAGTACCTGCCAGTGCCAGACGTGGAATCACTCCCACTCAATGGTCGCAGGCGGTTTTGAAGAAACACCCTAAATCATGGCCGTCCCGTTCGTCCCTACCCGACCGGTGCACTCTCGCACCAGCTAAGCTATAAGCTATGCCGTCAGCAACTCCATGCTGTCCCGCCTGCTCATCGGGTGCCGGATTGCCTCCTTGATGATGTTCACTTCCAACGCCACTTGCGCGATTTCCAGTATACCAGTATCAATCTGGTAGCCCCCTCGCGCCTTCAACCAATCCAATACC
>JARRRL010000272.1:0-4755 GCA_037380725.1 Gammaproteobacteria bacterium
CATAAGGGTTCGCTGGGTCATAGTGATAGTCCGTTGAGCGTATCCCCTCCATGACCACGCGCGTCAATTGCCCATTTTCGTTGTAGTATTCTTCAAAATGCGGGGCTACTTCGCTGGCAAGATACCCCGCCGTATCTGATAAGAACATTTTTACGGTCTTACTTTTTAGCACATGGGTTTCGGGGTAAAATTCGTAAGTGATTTGTTTTGAAGCGGTATCCACGCCCATGGTATTGATCGATCCCAGTTGAGCAGGTAGATCACTGCCCAGCACCGAAATATTTAGATTGGAATGATCTTTAACACGATGGGTTTCGGTATATTGGTTCTCACCGATATTTTCATATGTGATGGTGACTTCTGTGTTTGGTGTCTTCAGGGAAGTCAGAACACCAAAATGCTCAGGATGCCATCGATACGCCGTTGTTCTTGTGGTGCTCGTACCAAAGCCTTCAGTGATTTCTTCAAGCTGACCGAACGAGTTGTACTCGTATTGTGTCTTGTCGCCATCAAAATCGGTTGTCACATCCACGAAACCGTTTGCATCGTAGGTGGTTTCCGCGTACGTTGCCCCGCAGCTTTTGGAAGGCTGACCTTCGATACGACTTATTTTTCGTTGCCCATTGAGGATTGTGTAATGATACACGGTTTTTCGTGAGCCATCACGGTTTGGTCCGGTGACTTCCTCGTCATCTAAGACCATATTATGCCGAGTCACCTCGGTTCTGTCGGGAAAATAATTGAACTCATAATGATCCGATAGCTTACCGATGATCGATGACACGACACGACTCAGGCTGTCATAATCCCAAGTACGAATGACTTTCCCTTCAGCATCAATAATGCCTGTTAATAAGTGAGGGTTCGTTGGATTGGTATAGAGATACTCGCGATACGGGTTGTTGTCTGGGTCACTGTCATTGTCGGGATAATAAACACGCTTGATGTTTTGACCCTCATAAACGTACGAGTAAAGATTGCCCCACGTATCACGCATTGATTGAATTTGATCGCCACGAAAGGTCAGTTCGATGCTGCTACCATTCGAATGACGGATGTTCAACACATCACCTTCCTGATGATAGGTGTGGCGCAGCGCACCCGCGAATTTACGAATACCCGCGTCAAATTCTACAGAGTGCAGCACTCCCTCAAAACTAAAAACCAGTTTTTTGGTAGATGTACTTAAAACATAGTATTCAGGATCGGCGGTATTGGTGGTTAGTTGCACCAGCTTGAGATTATTGCGCGTTGAGGTATATTGCGCCCCAATCAGTTCAGGCAGCTCTTCGTTATCGCTTAATTCGGGGCTGTAAAAATAGACGCGTTTTCCATCCGGTGTGATCCAGTCCACACGTTTTTGTACACCATAGGGAGATCGTTTTGATCTCACAAATTGTGCTTCCATCCGACTTCGAGGATCAACCAGCCAAGTACCTCGCTTACTGTTGTACGAACGGCTGTAATGAAGCGGAGCTTCACCAAGCGCTACAAAATCAACTTCGCGCTGAAATTTATTCCCGTTCGTGATATTCACGGGGTTACTGATGCCGTTACATTCAGGATCACCGTCTTCCGCAGATTCAATCTCGTTCGAGCCATCAATCGCGACACACGCACCGTTTCGCATAACCTCGGTATCATCGCAAAGCGATAAATTCCGAACAAAAACACGCCGACTGATCTGATTACGCTCACCTTCTGAATCGGTGACCGTGGCCGTGACAACGTATTCGTCAGCCGATGTAAAGGTATGGGTTATTGTGCCGCCTGTTCCGATAGCTTGCTCATTCACAAACCAGTGGATTTCATCGAGTGACACTGATAGAAGGCGCATGGTTGGGTTCGGCATCCGTCCAGTAAAAGCGATGTTCGCAATAAATCTCACCATCAGGATTTTGATAGTAGTTTCTGACGTAGCGGCGATTTCCGTCTTTTTCAACTTTATTACAGGCATTGATCAGGTCATCATCGCCTTCTAACTTTTTACTATTCACATAGGCGTGGCAGGCTGCTTTTGCCGAAGATTCATGCTCGTACCCATCATTATCAACACGTCGTGGGTATAAATAAATATGCGCAATATCTTTATACCATTGAAAGGCGGTGCATCCTGAAGAGGGGGTACATTGATACTGCACGTAATAATAATTCCAGTTTGTTGACTGGTAACGAACGCACTGTGCGGCATTCACATTGGTTACGCCTTGCCAATAACCGCGCCGTTGAGAACACGCATTAGAGGCTTCAGATTGATTCTTGTAAAAATGGTTTTGCGCAGCCAGTGCATTAAACGATAAAACACAAAGCAGCATCCCTATCAGACGCGACAGCATAAACATCCTCAATCAATGAATATTTTGTTAATACTGAAATTTAGCTTTCAAGTGAAGTTTACATGCGGAAATGAAACATATTGGTAAGCATCCTTGCATAATGAGTGGGCATGGAAAATATGAGGCGATTTTGCGATATTTCCGGATACTAACAAACGAATTTATTAATAGCAAAGGAAGCTTTCTTTTAAATTTTGAACAAAACAAACAGGACAAGCATGATTCATGAGTACTCATGAATTGGGCGTTAGTAAAAGGATGTTTCTTAATCGATAGTGCGAAAATTAATCAACCGGATAAAGTGGCACTTCTTCCGCGAAGCGGTTCGTTCAATCGGGTAAGCGCCGGTGTTTCTCCGACGCTCCCCACAACAAATTTCGCGCTTATGAACATGACCCAAAGCCCACCTTTGGAACGCAGCCCAAAGACGAATGCGACGGCCTCGTCGATGGCCAGTTCGATGAGATTATCGAAGGCGCGGCGAGTGGCGCTATGAATTTCTTCTGTGTGGGCGCCTTCGTATCGTTCTAGGCCCGAGAGCGCGCTGTCGAGGTGGCAGTCTGCGGCGTGGATGAATTTCACTGCCATTTTTCTATTGGTGTTCGTGTTACGTTTAAATTGCGCTTATGTGCAGTTCCCCTTACGAGAGGGTTGGCGATGTCAGTTATACAATCAACGACTCATTCAGGGAGCTTGCACATGATGTGCAAAAGCTAATGGCTAATCGAACAAACGGGACACCCACCATCCCCCATACACCCGATTCCAGAAAACAACCACGCTCCCTCCACCTCTAGCACAACGCACAAAATACATACAGAAAATCAAAAACTCCTTGTGATCAACACTCAACATAATTGACATCCACAACAATTTATTCTAGGATTCGTTAACTGTATATAAATACAACTATATAGCATCAAGATCACTATGACGAAACCCCGAAACTCGCTCACTAGAGCGTTGGTGTAAGGTGTCTCGCGGTCCAACTGCAGTGCAAGACTATTTATCTGGGAAACCTCTCGATGAACCAACAATTCGCTGCGTATTCGATTGCGCCGAGTTATACCGAAGTCGGCTGTGCTCCATCAGTTGGTTTAAGTATTCTTTTTTGGGTGGACAAGCCCACCCAAAAAATAAACTTTTCTTAAGACAGAAATGTAAAAATATCCCTTACGCTTATTTTCGCAACCTAATTGACATTCCTCGCTATCTCCTTCGTATTTATCTATTGGGCATATAAAAAATGCATAGCAGTCATGAATTAATCAATGCCCCCATCTCTCCAGACAGGCGGGGGTTCCATCATCTCCCCAATTCCTTTTAACACGCCACCACCCGATTCTTTACTAAGGCGAGCATCGAAATTAAACAAATCATCATAAGTAATCGCGCCCTTGTCATCACTCACTATTTTTGGAAAATAATTATATATCGTTGATGCAGCATCTATCATCACAGACGAGTACTTATCCTTATTATTTAAAACGACCTCCAAGTCATGACGCATAATAATACCATCCGCACCGCCATCAGGTGCGCCTGCCGAATCGAGCGCGCGAAAGATATTCGGAAATTCCAGCACGTCCGTCAAACTCTTGAGCTGTGTTATCAATGCTGTACCACTTTCCCAATGCTTCGCCCCTTCATCAAACTCCTGCCGATCAATACTGTCATCGCCTTGGGCGATTTCTTGGAAATCCTCTAAAATTCCTTTTGCAGTATCATATTCTTGCAGAGTAGACTGAGGATCATCCACTATTTTTTGCAATCCCTCCCGATTGATGACTTGCTCTTCTGTACTGGCTTTTTCCCAGACATTTTTAATTGCTAATTGATACGAAAAAATAGGATCTTCATAATCAGTGTAGGTATCTGCCTGACGAACATAGCTGCTGCTCAAATCAGAGAGCAAAGCAGCAGACACATTTAAATTCTCGTACGAAAGAATACGATCGAGAACTGCCCGTCGATTTTGTGAATTTTCCCCTGTAAACTGATCATATATTTCACTGAGCATTTGTGTCGACTCCGTAGCTTCAACGGTGCCTACCGCATAATCATTCTCTAAAGACTCGTTTCCAGTGGTTAATGTCTCCGAATTACTGAATAGATGAAGAAGTAACTCGTTATTTCCATTAAGGTTGTTACTGATCATAATATCCCTTCCAAACGTATTGTCTCAATTAATTGAAAATGGCTGACTTCTGGTATCACCATTCCATTTAAAAAATTAATTTTTAATGCCACAAACGCATGTGAAAATTAACAGGGGCGCAAGGCTGAAGGGAATATAACAATAGGTCTATTCAAGGCTTAAACATCACCAGATAAAACAGCGGGGATAGGAGAACGACGAAGCACTTATCGATCGCCTCCCCCAGAAATGACGACTGATGGTTCTGTCGCAAAGTTGAAG
>JARRRL010000273.1:0-3115 GCA_037380725.1 Gammaproteobacteria bacterium
TTTGACGGGATTGACACAAATGGGACAGGCATGATTTAAGGTGCTAGCACAAAAATCATGCATCGTATGACGTTTCAGATATTTACTTTGATAAATTATCGATGGTTTGATCCGGGATAAGGGGCAAATCTGATGATGAATAAACTGTTAGGCAGTGCGAGGACTACGGCCATGGAAATAAAGATTGATCATTTAGATGATCCTCAAATTAAAGAATTTCTGGAAGAGCATATCGAGGATATGAAATCTGTATCGCCACCAGAAAGCACGCACGCACTAGACCTCAATGGATTGAAGGTGCCTGAGATTACGTTTTGGTCTGTGTATGAAGGTGATAATTTGATTGGATGTGGTGCTCTAAAAGAAATCGACGCACATTGTGGTGAAATCAAATCAATGAGAGTTGGCGCATCTACAAGAACGAAAGGTATAGGCTCTAGAATATTGAATCACATAATAGATGTTGCAAAGGCTAGAGGGTATCACTCTCTCAAATTGGAAACAGGTTCAATGGACTATTTTATTCCGGCAAGGAAACTATATCTAAAGCATGGCTTCAATTACTGCAATCCATTTGGCGCCTATAAATTGGATCCAAATAGCGTATTTATGGAACTTAATTTAAATACCTAACAATTTGCTCCTGTTGACGCCCAAACCTCCGTAGCTTTTGTGCGTTCCGCTGCGCTACATTTTAGCACAAAAGCCACTCCAGTTTGGCCACAACAGAGCAAGGCGTTATGTCACCTTGCTACTCACACGTTAAAATCGAGATAGATATGAAATATTTGGGAGTAATCGTTCTATGGGCTTTATCAGCAAACATATATGCTGTAGAAAGTCAGATAGAAAGTCTTTACAAGGCTAACCATGTTTATGGGTCAATACTTATAGAATCTGCTGATGGCAAACAACGTTATCAATATAACGTTAATAATAAAGAAAGCTTCATCCCTGCTTCAACATTCAAAATACCTAATACTCTAATCCTACTCGAGGAGGGGTTGATTAAAGATTCTTCTGAGGTCATTGCTTGGGATGGTGTAGAGCGCGAATACGCTCCATGGAATAAAGATCAGACACTTAAAACAGCCTTTCAATACTCATGTGTATGGTGTTATCAACGCTATTCGAAGATGGTCGGTGACACAAAATATCATAAGTACCTTAGAGATTTCGATTACGGTAATCAATTAACGGGTAACGATATCACACGATTTTGGCTTGATGGTGATCTTAGGGTCTCTGTAAGAGATCAAATAAGTTTCTTACGTAAATTATATTCTGAGAATCTGCCAATACAGAAACAACATATTGAAACGTTGAAGAATATTATGCTTTCAGAGAGCGATAGCCAGATGAAGATCTGGTCAAAAACAGGTTGGTCAGGTAAGGACGGATGGTATGTAGGTTATCTCGTTGTTAACAAACAAACATGGTTTTTTGCAAACCACATTGAGATAAAGCAAAACTCAGATTTGGTGTTGAGAAAGAAGCTTACAATGGAAGCATTAAGGATACTCAACATTGTTCAACAATAATTGGCATATCAGATAAGGATATGTCGCGCTTGCCGCGACATATTACATTGTGTACGCCCGGCATGGGCTTAAACTGATGAGGTGAAAGTCCTCTGTAGGAAGGTTACCGTCGAAAACCATGTTGTCGAGTAGACGATATTTACTAGCGAATGACAAGGGCCCAACCGTGAGGCGGGGTCTTAAGGAAGCCGCTAGCAAAGTTGTGAGCTGATGAACAAGAACATCATAATGGAATTAAATCAAATCGAATTTCGAAAGTTAAGCCCTCTTGCCCTAAGTGCGGTTTAACTTTAACATTGGAGCATATTGTTGTCTAATAAGTCTAGCAAAATTGTGACAGTTGATGCCCAAGTCGACAAAGGCGTTATGCGTAAGGATGGATCGTGAAGTATCGAGAGATGGAAATTTCGGATTACGGAAAAATTATTTCACTTTGGCAAGAAGCTGAGGGAGTGAAATTGCGAAAGGCAGATTCACTTGAAGGCATCGAAAAATATTTGAAACGTAATCCTGGCTTAAGTTTTGTCGCAGAGAAAAATGGTGAAATTTTAGGCACCATAATGTCTGGCCACGATGGGAAAAGGGGCTACATTCAACATCTGGCAGTGGAAACAAGTCATCGAGAGACTGGAATTGCGAGCAAACTATTGTCACACTGCCTAGGCGCACTTAAAAAAGAAGGCATACTAAAATCTCATATTCATGTGCTTAGCAACAACGAACTGGCCAAAAAATACTGGCAAAATCGAGGTTGGGTTAAAAGACAAGATATCGAGGTTTACTCATATATAAATGGCGGCGAAGAAAACACATAACTAGGGCAGGCAAGGGATCTTCGACCGTTGCTGCCGGCCTTGGGCAAGGTAGAATAAATTCTCATGACCTCATCACAAACAAATAACCCTGAACCGTTATCTTCTACAAGGGATCTTGATCGCAAGTTACCGAGCGGTATTTGGGTGCTCGGCGCATCCATGGTCACGGTAGGGATTATCGAGGGTGTTGCTGAGGGCATCGCTGCGACCACAAAAGTGTTTTCCGGCGCGCTCAGCGATTACTTCAGGAAACGCAAAATTCTCGTTGTGATTGGGTATGCAATTGGAGCCTTGACCAAACCGGTATTTCCGCTCGCAACATCCCTTGGATGGGTGTTCGGCGCACGCTTTGTCGATCGTATTGGCAAAGGAATACGGGGCGCACCCCGTGATGCGCTGATTGCCGATATTACACCACCACCGCTTCGGGGTGCGGCCTATGGCCTGCGCCAGGCGTTGGATTCAGTAGGAGCCTTTGTTGGGCCGTTGTTAGCGCTTATCTTTATGATCTTGTTCGCAAACGACATCAAATCAGTGTTGTGGATAGCTGTGTTACCTGCGTTTATCGCGGTATTTCTACTGATTGTTGCACTTCGCGAACCTGAGTCTACTGAAAACACCACACAATCGGAAAATCACCTGACGTTGAGGGATGTCAAACGCCTGCCTCTCGGATACTGGTGTGTCGTTATACTGGGAGCTGTCTTTACGCTTGCTCGCTTCAGTGAGGCGTTTCTAATTCTGCGGGCTCAGGACGTC
>JARRRL010000274.1:0-3096 GCA_037380725.1 Gammaproteobacteria bacterium
CAAAAACGTCCCGACCCCTCGCACTAAAAAGATCGTGGGAATCAATAACGCAATGAGATGACGCGCGTCAAAATCCTTCGCATTCAACGCGTCCGCCATAAACTTGAGTAATTCGGCCCAAAACCACTGCGTGTTGGCGTAAACAAAGTAACCCAGTATCCCGACAAAAAACACAGGACGATACTGCTTGGTGTACCGCAATAACCGCCCGTACACCTGGTATGCGCTTTGAGAATCAGACAAAATCCAGCCCTTGAGTTAGATCAAAACTCGCCCAGCCTCAACAGACTGAGCAGAACGCCGATCATCATACCACCACGCCACGCCTTCTGATAACTCACACGCGCATCGTCCGCCTAGGTGTAAGAAAAAAATCACATTATCGCAATGTCAAAACGGTAAAACGTCAGTACGGTCAGTACGTTTCCATTCAGACCTATGGCGCGGCGGGTTGTTGAGTGGTGATGCTCAAGTGCACGAAACCCGCTTGACCCGCCGCATCCATAACCGTGACCACTGCGTGATGCGGTGCATTCGCATCAGCCGTAATCACCATGGGTAAAGTGGTATCCATTTTCGCCGCTTCGTTGATGGCTCGCTTCACAGTTTCCAGTTTGGTGTTACTGAGCTGGCGACCGTTCACCGCAAATTCTCCGGTCGTACTGACCGTCACCTCAATCATTTCGGACGGATTGCTACCGGGTTCGCCGCTCGCCTCTGGTAACTCAAGCGTTAAACGGCTTTCCTTGGTAAAGGTCGTTGTAACCATGAAAAAAATTAACAATAGAAAGACCACATCAATCAGCGGTGTCAAATTTAACGTTAAGTCTTCTTTTCGACGGCGAGCAAAGTGCATATTATCCCTCTCGTTCGCCAGCAATGACGTCAACCAAACGAATCGCTTCCTGCTCCATGGTGATGGTCAGCTCTTCAATCAGTCGCTCAAAATACCGATGAAAAAACAAGGCGGGGATCGCCACCATCAATCCAGTCGCTGTCGTTACCAAGGCTTTTGAAATACCGCCTGCCAGTATCGTCGCCGAACCGGTTCCCTGCAGCACAATCTGACCAAATACATCAATCATACCCAGCACCGTACCCAACAAACCCAACAAAGGCGTGATCGCCGCAATCGTCCCTAACGCGGTCAAATACCGCTCCAGCGCATGCACTTCATGCGTAGCCACTTCCATAATGGCTTCTTTCATGACGTCTCGACCATGCTTCGAATTCACCATACCAGCAGCTAAAATCCGACCTAATGGCGAACCGGCTTTGATCTCTTTCAGTTTAACCGCATCCATTTGGTTATTTTTTATCCATTTCCATACGGTCACGGTCAGCTGGGGCGGTATGATTTTTTGGCGTCGAAGCGACCAAAAACGCTCCCCGACAATGGCAGCGGCAACAATAGAGCAAATAATAATTGGCCCCATCAATAGCCCACCCTGGGCAACCAAATCAATCAGACCCATTCCTTCCACGTTGGGTTCTCCCTCAACTGTGTCCAACACGTTAAAATTTAAATGCCTTTCAAGAGTCTAGTCTAGCCCAAAAGCGATCGCGCACTGACACCTTTTTGGTAAACATCGAAAATATCTGCGCTTCCTCGCATCAATGCCGTTGGTTCGCACGATGAACAGCGCGTACAGGCGTATGCCAAAGCACATTCACGAACGAACCCAACACGATGAGCACCGCACCAATCCAAGTCCAGATGATGGGAACCTCGCCAAACACCCACCAACCCAGCAAGGTGGAAAACACGATCTGCAAATAAGAGAACGAAGTCACACGTCCAGCGGTCTCGGTTTGCATGGCAAAGGTCAACCCAACTTGCCCAATTTGAGTACACACCCCCACCGTTAACAAGCCCAAGCCCGTCATTGCATCGGGCATCACAAAGTCGTCTCCCAGCAATACCAGAGAAACCGGTAAGGCGACCAAAGGAAAATAAAAAATAATGGTGGACGGATCTTCGCTCACACTGAGTTTTTTCACTAAAACATACGCTACAGCACTTAAAAAAGCACCCAAAACAGCAATGCTCACCGCAAACGTTGGTAAGCGTGTCGTGAGACCGCTCTGCACAACATCGGGTCGAGCCACCAACAGCAGTCCCGCAAAACTCAATAATAAGCACACCACCAAGGCCGAATCCAAGCGTTCTTTAAGAAAAACCAAAGCAATCATTGCCGTAAAAACCGGATTTAAATATTGAAATACAATGGCCTCCGCCAACGGGAGAGTCGAAACCGAATAGTACGTACACAGTAGCGCCAGACTACCGACAGCACCACGCGCCAGCAATAAACTTGGATGCCTTCCCCACGGGGAAATCCCTTTGCGCCACACGTCCAAATAACTGAGTATCAGCGAAATCAGTGCTCTAGCAGCAACGATTTCTAAAACAGGAATACCCCATTGGCTGACCCATTTCACGGCCCCGCCCATGATCGCAAACCCGGTCACACTCAACAGCATGTACCCTGCACTCCGAGACATTTATACATCACTCACTGTTTTCAAGAACCTTGATTCGTTGGAATACGATACTCACAAAACAAAAGCCCCCGATTTTTCGGGGGCTTGGCGCGACAGTTAAATTTGATCAGAACAGGTGCTACAGCATTTCATCCACAGAGTTCCATATTTCACCATCTGAACCGCTCGCTCGGTTGCTGTCACTATAGTTTGACTGTTCGGAATATTTCACATAATTGTATTGAGCGCCATTGATTCCGATGAGTGCAACGGTATCTCGTAACCATGGTATCGGTAGGTTACTATCTATCCTGGTGTCAATATATTCGACCAGGTAGTTGTAGTTGCAACCAGCACAGGTTGCAGCTTCTACCCACCAGTGGAATGTGAAAACAGTTCCAGATCCATCATTGTATATCCCCGTTGCTGGATTGCTTGCGGTGCCGGTACCGAGATTGAATGTCATGGATTCACTGGTGCCCACTTCAATAAAAGTGTGGCCAGCGACATCAGCCGCGCTGAACGACATTGCATTACCACAGGCAGCGATTACAGCCTCGTAGTCGGCAAAGCTATTGGCTGTGATTGGCGCACCGATGCCCTCGTCGGCTG
>JARRRL010000275.1:0-3054 GCA_037380725.1 Gammaproteobacteria bacterium
AAATACGTCACCGCAAATTCAATCCCATTGTTCAAGACGACAACAGGCCCCCGCTCGGTCAACCATTCGTAATTTCCACATCGCTGCAAAATCGTTCTCACACGATTCAAGCGTTTACTCACTTCCGCGCTGTTCTTCAAGCTCTCCTCCGCACCCGGAAACCCAATTGGTGCGAGTACCCTCGCGACACTGGCTTCTGGATCACTCGGTGCAATGGCAAACCAACCTTTTTCCCCATGGACAGTAACAATAGCAATGATCATGGTGATCATTAATGGCACGCTCAACAGACGATTGGCAAGGCCAAATAACAAACAAAAGCCACCACCTATTTCAGTCACGGTAGCCAAAAATGCCATGACCACTGGAAAGGGTAAACCCAAGCCCCACTCAGCATTTCCAAACCAGTTCACAATATCGCCAAAGTGTGTGGCCTTGTGCAGCCCTACAGCAATGAAAATAGGCGCTAAGTACAGACGCAACATCAGGGGTGCAAGAAACTCAAATCGACGCATCGTCACGACAATCTGCGTCTTCAACTGGTATAGGTTCCCAATCCATCTCTTGTTCGACACACCCATAACGTTTTATCCACCTTCTTTCATCATTCATCTTTCATCTGAATCAAAAAAATCTCTTTACTTCTGAGAAACGGCTCTGCGAAACGGCTCTGAGAAACAGGACAACAACAGCGAGCAGCGGGAATGTGCTTTCAGCGATGCGAGTATAGTGTTATACCGATATGACGCGCGATGTCAAATCGTAAGCAAGACACCGGGAACCGTGGAGCCAAGAATCAGGCCTTTGTCTTTCAATTCAGACAGGAACGGAGCACCAAAATCCAGAATAGTCGACAACGGTAGTTGCGGCGCCTCTGCCGCGAGTGCTTCCATGGCTTGTCGCCCGGTCCAGGGCTTCCCCCCTCGTTCCTCGCCCTGCAACAGTTGAATCAAGCGCCACGTCAGCACGTTTACCGTCAAGAAACTCACCCCTTCATCCCGATTGCGATACACCACCAAAAAAGTGGCGTGTTCGGGAGGAGTCTTCGGCTGAAAATCACGCTTTATCTGATGCACAGGATACTGGAACTGAACCGGACGCACAAACGGCGACATCACAATTGGACTGTCGAGCAAATCATCGTTCGACGCATCATAAATCATGTCCACTTCCGGATCTGGACAGATGCGTACGTCCACTTCAAGCCATTCATAGTAAGCCAATTCAAGCAAAAACGGGCGATCGTCGGTACAGGCAGCTCGCTCGCTTTCTAAATACGCCACAAATTCACGACCAACCGCCGTGAAATAGGGCGTGCGGCATTCGTGCTGCTCGTAAAAATCACGAATCAGACTGTGCCATTCTTGATGCGACATCAAACTGAAAATGACGGGAAACCCATTCCGAATAAACCCTTCGACATTATTGTAAAACAGCTCGCAATACGTTGCCGCACGGCGCTGATCCAGTTCTGTCGGTGGAAGGTGTTTCTCCGGATTACGCAAATGCGCAGCAAACGCCCGCTGCATTGCCAAAAAATCACCACTGGGCGTGGGTTGTTCCATTGCGGCTCACCTTACGTTCAATTTGTCCAGGCTATCGCTTGCTGACGCGTACACGCTTCGGCATGCGCACTACGAAGCTCCCCCATTTGAGCTTGTACAGATTGTATTCGCTCAACTTCCGAAAACAATTCGGTCAAGGGTGGAAAATTAAAATCACGTTCTAACAAAGTGGGTTTAACGCCAAAGAGCCGATACGTCTTTTCCAACAAAGACCACACCGGCTCAATCACGTTCGCGCCATGGGTGTCAATAATCAGATCTTCAGCCTCATTATAATGACCAGCAATGTGATAATAAGCGATGCGCTCCACCGGCATGGCGGATAAGAACGCCATGGGGTCATAACCATGATTAACACTATTGACGTATACGTTATTAACGTCTAATAACAAATCACAGTCCGCCTCTTCCAATACCGCTAACACAAATTCTTGCTCACTGAGTTCTTGCCCAGTAGCCAGATAGTAAGACACGTTTTCAATGGCGATTCGGCGCTCCATCACATCTTGCACAAACCGAATACGCGCCGCCACATAGCGCACCGCCTCCTCCGTAAAAGGAATCGGCGCCAAATTGTAAAGTTGACCTTTGTCCGTGCAATAACTGAGGTGTTCCGAGTAACAAACCGCGTTATATCGATTCAAAAATCGTTTGATGTCTTGCAGGTAAAACTCATCAAATCGGTCTAGCCCCCCCAGAGACAATGACAGTCCATGACACACCAATGGAACGGACTCCACCACCGCCTCAAAACGTTTCAGGCTTTTTCCCCCCATTTGTATCCAATTTTCTGGCGCCACTTCGTAAAAATCAACGGGGTTATCTTCTGGCGATACCGTTTTGCGCGAAGCCAATTCACTTAAAATACTCCGACGAAGCCCCAAACCAGCGCCCACAAATTTGCCGGTGTGCGACACCGGCGGCGTCATCAACAACGCATCGGAATTCGGATCAGTCACAACAAATTATTCCCTTCAAATTGCTTATCAGACACAACAACTCGCCATGAACGGTGCCTCGCGATGAGCAGCGCCTTACGGCACCGCTCATCGTTTTGTTTTGCAGTCCAAACTCAAGTTTCGTGCAGTTCAAGAACTGCTTATCTCTGAGTTATACGGCAAATGGGCAATCAAGCACCGCATTTTCCTTCACCACATTTTCCTTCATTACCTTTTTTACTTTCACCGCAACTGCCCTCAGCGCCTTTTTTACCTTCACCACAACTCCCCTCACCACAGTTGCCTTCAGCGCCTTTTTTACCTTCACCACAATTGCCTTCACCGCAATTGCCTTCCATTTCGGCCTTTTCTTCACCGCAATTGCCTTCACCACAATTTCCCTCACCCGCATGGCTAGCCGCTAATTGAAAGCCACCGGGAAGCTCTGCCGCAGAAAAAGGACTGCTCTCTGCGTGAACGCTCACCGAGGCAAGCGCCGCTGCTAACGCTATAGCACTCGCACCAACAGTAACGGGATTAATGGTTTTTTT
>JARRRL010000276.1:0-5032 GCA_037380725.1 Gammaproteobacteria bacterium
CGAGTGCAGCAATTTGTTAGATTTCTTTGGTTGGCTATTGAGAAGAAAATTCCGATACACCGAAAGACCTCCAAAATTTGAACTTACGCCATACACCAGAAGGTTCTGAAATATAGGGAATGTGAAATCTCTTACTTTTGAATATTTTAATCTGCCAATCTTTGTCGCCAAAAAATTTGAATTGAACCAAATCAGGATCTGTAATACCAAGCAACTTAAATGAGCCGGTTCCGTATGGCCAAAAAGCAGTGGCACTATCTATAATTTCGTTTTCGCCACTTAGCAAATAGATGTTGAGTGACTCTTCAAAAGGGCAGTCATCAGTAGTGAAGACTAGATAACATTCGTCATATTTAATGCATGCTTCGAGATCAACTCCGTTGATGATTAATTTTAGCTTGGTGCCCTCGATAGTAATTTCACTTTTTGGTGATTGAGCTTCCGTAGCCTCGGATATGACTTTTAAATTAACATCATTATTATTAATGATTTTCATGGCTATACCTACCAAACTAATTCCACTCCAAAAGCAGCAAGCGCTCCACCAACGAATGCTCCAACGGTAACGCATACGCGCTCATTCGGTGTCACATAGCGTATGCACTGTGACGATACTCATCGTTGTACCTCTGTACAAAGCTGTGCACCCATTCCGAGCAGCTTTGAGACTCTTCGAAGGAGCTTGTTCGGATACGCCGGCGTGTAAGATCCGGAAGAAACTCTCCGTGTACGGGTTGTCGTCACTTACCGACGGAGGGCATGATACCAAACTTCTGCAACGTTGCCAGCATCGTTCCCACGCTCCCGCGTGGGAACGAGAAAAGCTAGAAATCTAACTTAGAGAGTGATCCATTTTTTGAGATCCACTATACCTATAACCCATCAATCAGTACTTTCCCCACAACACCAAACAAAAAACCGGCCACAGCCCCCAAGGGAGGGGCCCAATGGTTTTCCAATTTAGCTTGCGGCGCAATATCCTGAAAAATCAAGTACAGAATGCCGCCCGCCGCAAATAACATAATGCCAGACACCAAAATGGTGGACTGTGACAAAAAGTAAAAACCCAGTACGCCACACAGAGGACCCAACATCGCCAACGCAGAGAAAACAGCAATAATTTTTCCACATGGCATGTGCGTGGACGCGCGCAATTCACGGTACGCGTTAAAACCCTCTGGAATATTCTGCAAACCGATAATGGCCGCCAACAACAGCGATGAAGGACGGGAAACAACAAAAAAAGCACCCAACGCCATGGATTCCGGAATAAAGTCTGACAGCATGGCGATCAGCTGACTCATCGGGGTCCCACTTTTCGTTAACCAAATATCCATCAACATGAACAAGACGGCCCCAGCACCAAAGCACAGCACAATCAAAAACATTGGCATGCCTTGAATGCCTTCGGGAATCAACACCAAAGCCACTGCGGCCAATAAAGCACCTCCCCCAAAAGCAATCACACCGTGACGAAGTTCACGTTCTAACCAACGACGCCGAATCCGCTCAACTTTCGCAATGATCGCTCCAAGCGGCATAGCGGCTCCCGCCAAAAAAGTCAACAGTATCACTTCAAAACAATCACTCATCGTATTATCCTAATTAGAAGCCGATTTCACCTGGGGGCTATCTTCCGTCAACCACTACACAAATTCAATCAAACGCCGTATATTCTGTGTATTCTTATTCTGCCCACTCGGCTCGCCATAAGCATCACTGACCTTGCCACGCAACCAACAGGAAATTGCAAACATGTCTGAAGAACTCGAACAAGCCTTTCAGCATGCCGTTCATCAAATTCAAAACAGCACAAGTCGTTTTAAGCCATCTAATGCGCTTAAATTGGATTTATACGGCTTATTTAAACAAGCCACTGAAGGGGATATCACGGGTAAAAAGCCGGGGCTGCTCGACGCAGTAGGACGCGCCAAATACAGCGCCTGGGCATCCCGAGGTGGCATGAGCTCAGAAGAAGCCATGCGCGCTTACCTGGAGGTGTACGACGCCAAAATTAAAGCACACATCGAGGGTTAAACCGTTTGTTTTCGATTTACATCTCCTCAATGTTTAAGCTCTCAAAGGTTTAAGCCCTCTAAGACAGGAGGCGGCGTGCCTCCAAGCACACCGCCCCATTTTTTTATGTCTCAGCGCGACGCAAGAGCACATTCGCGTTGCGCTCAACACGCAAACGACGCACCAGCGGCATCAACGCATCCCGCAACTCCGTGCGATTGTGAATCGCATGAATGTAGATCTCGGGTTGATCCGTGTCGTTGGTCCGCAACAACAACGAGCCCAAACCCACAATACCCATCAAACCAGGCGCTGGGGCTTCGATGTCAATCACATCACTGAGTTCACAGTAACGCTCACTGCGAAAAAATACCGTCAAGCCCGTAGAAACGGTAATTTTGTTTTGCGTAATCGTAATACGATGACAACTCAATCGCAGCCAGTTGAACAAAATCATAATAAACGACCAGCCAATAACAACGGCACCCACGGGTAACACCAAAATAGTCAGTTCAGGAAATTGGGGAAATTGAAACTGGCCACCCAAAACATACCAATAGACCAACAAACCTACGCCAAGCGACGCCACTGCCAGCCACATCATATAACGACCAAAATTCAACCACTGCGATGGCGACCCCTTCCACAGTAAGGTCTCATCGTGATAAGAAACGAAATGACCCCCTGCCTCAACATGCTCCGCTGTTTCGTTCATGCCATATTATCCTCATGTGCCGCAACCATTCCTTCAGTTGTTTTTAATATAAAACGCAAACACACACCTCTGCGTTACTCCATCTGGGACAATCTATTTCGAGCTGTCTCACCCTATTTATGCTTACTGTGCGTTTCACACACGAGCACGAGACCAGCTAACACGTTTATCCATTTGACGAACTACTTTTTCTCTATTCTTCTCAATTTACCTCCATTCTTCTAAAATAGCAGATTTGAACCACACTGAGTAATCGGTAGCAACGCGCCAGCAAAATCAGTACACTAATAAACGTTTTTTCCTCTACGACAGCAAAATTCTCGAGGAACGCGGTATCGCTTACACGTATCGAGACATCACCACACAAGCGCCCCGCGCCAATCAGCTCAAAAAAATGGCACAGCAAGCCGATCTTCCTTTGAAAAAATGCCTAAATACCAGTGGCGTTCAATACCGTGAACTCAACTTAAAAGACACCGTACCCACTTTAAGCGACACAGCCCTGGCTGAGCTAATGGCCAGCAACGGTCGCTTAATTAAACGCCCACTCGTCACAGATGGCACACGCAGCACGGTCGGTTTTCATGAAGATAATTTTATTGAAACTTGGGGGTAAGCACTGTGTATATTGCACACGATGAACCGGCATTTTCACACTGAATTCACACGGGCTTTCACACTAACCTTCACCGTGAACAACCGTAAGCCCACTCAATGGGGCGGGCGACTCAGTGAATCGCCAACGCCCACACTCATCCGTATCCAGCTCAACACAAACACAACCCAATGCGCCAAAAACTAACTTTTCATTCCTGGGCGTGCAGAAGGCACTGACACCTTCAAAGCGATAATTTTCGATTTCGGCCTGTGCTTTCGCCCAGTTTTCTTGCGCCTTTTCCATCTCGTTCATAAACTCTTTTAACATGGTTTCTTCTGATTCTGATGATTCTGACATTACAATTCACTCCACTTTATGTATTTATCAATGTGGTAAAGCATGAGGAAAAGACACCGCAGCAAGACAAAGTCAGGCCTGACCACTTCATGCGCCAGTCGTTGCACCAATCAAGCGTCAATTAGTAATCAAGCGCCAATGCCAATGTTGTACCACCACACGCATTCAACGCTCCAGAAGCATATTACAGTCGCCGAGTACAATCAAGGAATCGAGTTAATATCAACGAGTTAGAAAATATAAAACGGGAACATCCGCATAACTGATTAAATTATCACAAAATACGGTCTTCCCTTGCATGGGCCACGCGATTCGGCCTCAAAACCTCATACGATTGGACGCCCCGGAAAGGCTTTTATACTGCATCGGCGCAAAAGATGTTGCCGACCTCAGTGTTGTGGTCGCTTGATGCAAAAGCGGAAATTGGTCAAAAATCATGATATCCAACCACTTCAACGCGGCGGGTTTGTCGCACTGAAATCGGTAACGCCCCTGAAAAAAGGCATGTGATTCAGTATGTTCTCCGTGTGAAACGCCTGCAGACACGGGATCAGGTTTTGGAGGATCGGGATGCATTTTCAAGGGCACCCGTTTTGTGTGCGCGTAATGGAGTAACAACGGAGAATCAACCCTGGTATCTACAGCTTGGCACTTGGCCTCCGCATTAAAGGTCCACAACGCGTTTGGATTAAGCAATAAGTCCATGGCCACAGACCAACGTTGCTGTTCAGCATTCGTTTTGGGCAGACCGTCAAAACCCATTACATCCAGAGCACGACTGCGCAGTTCAATATCAACCAGTTGTATATGACGAACCACATCCAGACTCACCTGCCCAACTTGCAGCGCCGATACCATCCGCCGCGTAGTGGCATCACGATCACGCTCACTTTCTATACCGTGAGCACCCGCGTAGTGAGGCAGAAATCCCAACAGTAGAGCCGTACTCAGCCTCGCCAGCCCTCCATGACGCCCTAAGCCACACCCTAAACCGCACGTTAAAATTTGTCTCTTTTTGCCCACTCGTATACCATCACTCAACTGCCACAAATGCTCGTTTACCATCGCCGCTTAGCGGAGGCTTTATTGTTTCAGTGTAGCGTCAAATACCTTTTAACAACTTCAATACCTTTCCCTGGACTTCAATACTATTTCTTGGAAAAGCAACAGTCGCACTTTGAAAAAAATGTCATTACACTGACTCGCTCGCTATGGTTCCTGGAAAAAATAGCAATAGGAATCATTCTCATACGTATGAAAACGGCAATTTATTTTCTGGCCAGTTTACCTTTCAGGAGAATCTTATGGCTTTTGAATTACCCGCTCTACCCTGGGCTGAAGACGCC
>JARRRL010000277.1:0-3040 GCA_037380725.1 Gammaproteobacteria bacterium
CGGCCGCCATGGCGGCAGCGCACTTCGGACTGCGCCTCACCATCAGCTACTTCGGAATGCGCCTCCTCCTGCATGCGTGAGCTAGTGCTGTGCGCGTTCACGACTAACAAGCCTTGGCATGATGCGGATGCGCTCAGAGCTGGCAAGGTCGATTGTTCAATACGTAATGGCGAGGTTGCCGCTGCTTTGAGTGTGTGCTTATCCATAGTGCTCCATTTTCTGTTTGTCACCTGAAAGTCGCTTCATGTACTGGTGTTACAGGGCCTTATTCTTCAAGCGATCACCATAACCCACGATAATGGTCATTATCGATTCTTATAAATAAAATATCAAGCGCTCTTGAAAATTTAACATATAATGTTATATTACGTTTCCTGTATTATGTTACTAAATAATCTGAGAGAGAATAAGAGAGGATCGTCATGGCCCGCATTGGAGTCACTTACCGCGATATCGCCAAAGCCGCTGAAGCCATCAAAATCCAGAATTTGGAGCCCACGGTGGATCGGGTGCGAGAACATCTCGGCACGGGCAGCAAAAGCACGATCGCGCCGCTGCTCAAGCGTTGGCGCTCGGACAACGGGAAGCTGACCGATGTCAGCGAACTGCCGAACGACTTGGTCGACGTGGTAAAGTCCCTGCATGAGCGGGTGCAGCAGATGGCCGACCATCGTATTGAACAGGCTCAACAGGCGTTCAACGCTTCAAGTGCTGAACTTCAAACCGAGCTCAGCACCGCCAACGGTACCATCACTCAACTTACGGCTTGCCAACAGGATCTCGAGAGTCAGATTGAGCAACTGAATAAAGAAAAAAGAGAGCAAAGCCAATCTCTAGAGGATGTCCGAGTTAAGCTTGCAAAGGCTGAATTGAAGCGCGACGAATCCATTGCACGGATTACTGAATTGAAAGAAAGCGTATCCGAACTCAGGCAGGAAAATAAGGATATTCGCAGTCATTTTGAGCATTACCAACAGCGAACAGTCGAAGATCGTCAACAGGAGCGTGAACAGTTTCGTTCGGTTAACCAAGGACTAAAAGACCAGTTTCAGGATTCACAACATCGGCTCGGCCAAGCTGAGGCAAGAATTTCTGAGTTGTTGAATGACAATACACAATTGCAAAGAAGCAGCAATGAACTTGAACAGGCCAATGCGGCGCTAAACAGCAGCCTGAATCAAAAGAGCGTGGATATCCAAAACTTACAAGGTCAACTTGAGGAAGCCTTGAGCAAGCATCAAGAATACAAAATAAAACAAGAGCACTTGAAAGAGAAAATAGCAGCACTTACTCTTCAGAATACCGATCTTGATAAAACAGTGGCCGCATTATCGCAAGCGTTTGAAGATGCCAACACCAGACTGAAAGCCTCTCAGGATAACGTGGCACTTCTGAGCAACGAAAATAAGATCATTCTCCAAGAGAAAGCAGTGATCCAGGGGCAATTCAAACAACTGCAAAGTTCGCTAAAATAGTGCGTTCTTTGATCGTCTGTACGCATGCAAAACGGTGTTAATAGTAGCGTCTAGCGAATAAAAGAGTGTAAATAAAAAGAAATGAGAGGTGTTAACAGTGGAAGCCTTGGGTCTAGAGAATGCATCGTCTCAAGCGGCTTTATCTGTCGTGGACTGGGGCGTGTTACTGCTTTACCTAAGTGTAATGATTGGTTTGGGCGTGTATTTTTCGCGTAAAAACACATCCACGGAAGTCTATTTTGTTGGTGGGCGCTCTTTCCCTGGTTGGGTGATTGGGCTTAGCTTGGTGGGGACGTCCATCAGTTCGGTAACCTTCCTGGCGTATCCGGGGGACGCCTATAAAACGGCGTGGTTGCGATTCTTACCCAACCTGATGCTGCCTGTGGGAATGCTCATTGCGGCTTATTGGTTTTTGCCTTTTTTTCGCAAGCAAAAAGTCACCTCGGCGTATGAGTTTCTGGAAGCGCGCTTTGGTCCATCCGTACGCGTGTATGGCGCACTGGTATTTTTGTTTGGGCAATGCGTGCGCGTGAGTACGATTCTGTATTTAGTGGCCTTACTGATGCATGAATTAACGGGAATGGACACCGTACTGTGCATTGTTTTGTCGGGTCTACTCGTTTCCTTTTACACAGTGCTTGGCGGGATCGAAGCGGTTATATGGACGGATGTCATTCAAACCGTTGTCTTGGTGTTGGGTGGTTTGCTGTGCCTATGGGTCATTGTGGAGCATTTACCAGGTGGTTTAACGCAGATTATTGATGTTGCCAACGCGCAAGGCAAGTTGGCTTTTTCTGAATGGAAAGCGGGTTCCTTACATCCCGTAACTTGGGAATTTTCGTTGCTCAACAAAACGGGCACGATGATGTTAATTTTGGGTCTGGTCAGTTGGTTAACGGAGTATTCCAGCAACCAAAATACCGTCCAACGATTTTGCGCCTCTCGCTCGGTGACCGAGGCGCGCAAAGGCATGTTGATTTGTGCTTTAAGCAGTCTACCTATTTGGGCTTTTTACATGTTTCTGGGCACAGCGCTGTTTGTGTTTTATCAAGTTTACCCAGCAGCCGAACCACAAGAAATGCTGAGCGGTAGCCGTAAAGCCGAACAGATTTTGCCGTACTTTATTCGAAATGAATTGCCAGTGGGGGTAGCCGGATTGGTGATTGCTGCGGCCTTAGCAGCGGCCATGTCATCCTTGGATTCGAGCATCAATGCAATGTCCACGGTAAGTATTGTTGACATCTATCGACGGCATTGGGTGAAGCACAAAAGTGATAAGCATTATTTACACGTAGCGTGGGGCATTGCCGTTGTGGCGTCGGTGCTGATGGTGCTTGGTGCCATTTACTTAAATCTGGCCGAAACAAAAACGCTGCAAGACACTGCTACGATTTTGGTGTCGTTATTGGGGGGTGGTTTGTTGGGGTTATACATTATGGGATTTGCGACACGCTGGGGTGATGCGCGAGCTGCCTGGGTTGGGATTAGTTTGACCGTTGTGTATTCGACGTGGGCCTTACTGAGCAGCCGAGGGTGGTTGCCCGCTCCCTATCGCGCGCCATTTG
>JARRRL010000278.1:0-3040 GCA_037380725.1 Gammaproteobacteria bacterium
ACAGTGGTACAACGGTGAGCATCGTCACAGTGCCATACGCTATGTGACACCGAATGAGCGCCACCGTGGCGAGGACGAAAACATTCTCAAGCGGCGGAAAGTGGTTTATGCGGCGGCGAAACAGCGCCATCCGGCGCGTTGGTCAGGAAAGACTCGAAACTGGAATCGGGTGGAGGAAGTCTGTCTGAATCCGCCGAAGGAACATCAGACGGCCAAGGGCCAAAACTCCAGGGCTGCTTGATTAATGGACGCGACAACTTTTTTGACAAACACCGATTGACAAGGCGCGACGCATATCCCAGATATTTACCGGAATATACGTCTGAAATGACTGGATATCTGAGATCACCGACGGATTTGACGCTTTTTCAGGGAGGAGATGGTGATTGGTGAGATAAGAGCAGATGTTATAACTAGTTGAATAAAAGATGTTTTTATGAGATTCTAACGTAAACTTAAAGATGCTATGCTCAGGAATAAGGGGCGAATCCGACGATGAATAAACTGTTAAGTGTAAAAAGAACATGCAAATCTCAGCTTGGGATCAAGTAGCAAATGAAACCAATTTCAATTTGGAAATTGATATTGCCCAATTTATTGAGCGTGTACCGTGCGATGAGAGAGTTCTCGACTATGGCTGTGGTTATGGACGAATTACAGAGCAATTGTATAAAAATGGATATTCCAATATTGTCGGTATCGACACATCGGGAGAAATGATCAAAAGAGGAGAGCTAATGTATCCTCATCTTTCATTTCAAAAAGCAAAAGAAACAAAACGAGACTTTCCAGATAACCTCTTTGGAGCAGTAATAGTTTGCGCTGTATTAACATGCCTTCCAAAGCAACAACAAAAATTGGATGCACTTTCCGAAATAAAAAGGTTATTAAAGCCTGGGGGCATATTGCACCTAGTAGAGTTTTGTAATGAAACAAACAATACATTTATGTCTAAAATTGGGGTTTTAATGCATCATCAACCTCCAAGTGAACTAAGGGGCTTGCTCGCTACATTTAAGGAGTTAAGCGTTACAGTAACTAATACCCAAACAATGGGTGGTGACAATGCACATGCATTTAGCTATTTTGGTCAAAACACTTAACAATCGGCTGCACTGGACATTTTGTTCCGCTGGTGCTACACAAAATCCCAGTGAGCCGGGGCGTTAGCAAATATTTAGATCATGGAACTAATCAAATCAGTGCAAGAACGTGAATGGATGGTTGCATCGCAGATACTGAATGAAGTTGTTTCTTGGCTGGAGGCTCAAGGAACCCCCCTGTGGGAAAACGAGCAGGTGTCGGTTGAGGGCCTAAAAAACAATTACCAGCTTAATGAGCTTTATTTTTTAAAAGAATCGAGCGAAATATTCGGGCTAGTATTCATGCAAGAGACAGATCCATTTTTCTGGCCAGAAATTGATTCTGAGGATACGTTGTTCGTGCACAAATTATGTCTGCGCAGAGGCATAAAGGGGAGAGGTTTTGGTGCGAACGCTCTCAATTTAATAAAGAGCCATGCAAAAGCCTTAGGTAAAAGGTGGATTCGGCTCGATTGTGATGATAGGCAGCCACTGCATAAGTTTTATACCAGCAATGGTTTTAAACTCGTAGATTTCAAAAAAATCGGTAAATATAATGTTGCAAGGTATCAAGCCAATTGCTAACAAGGCCATCAATTTGACAGTTTTTCCGTTACATCTTTTGCACACATACAACATACAATGGGACATCCACATTTTTAGGAGCAAAATAGCCTAATTTTTGATCGCCCGACCGAATATTGTTCAGGTAATACGAGTGATGCCCGTTTTTGAGAAGAACAAACGGGACAGCCATGATTTAGGATGCCTGCAAAAGGATGTTTCTTAGAACACACAAACGGGACAGCCATAATTTAGACTGAAACAGTATATGGAATATAAGAATTATGATTAAAAATATTGGCATTCTAGCATATGATGGCGTAGAAGCTATGGATTACCAAGGACCACTCGCTATATTTGACCTTCTTGCATCTGACGCGCAAGGGCCAAAACCAATCATAGTGAGTCAAAAAAAGGAATTTACATGTTCTAACGGAAGAAAATTTCAAGCAGACAAAACTTTTTCCTGCGAAGATAGTTATGATCTCATAATAATTCCAGGTGGAAAAGGTGTATTTGATTTCGCTAGCTCTAATGAAACAAAAATATTTTTCGATACACAATACAAGCCAGATCTTTACCTTTTTAGCATTTGCACAGGTTCATTTGTACTTGATGAGCTCAAACTTATAGGGGTAGGCGATACAATCACAACACACTGGGAATTCATTCATCGACCACTTAAAAGTGGTGCAAAGATGGTCAGTAGTCCTTTTGAGGTTAGTAAAAAATATAATCGCATATGGACATCTGGAGGAATTTTTTCAGGAATAGATAGCAGTCTAATATTTATTGAACAGCATTATCATGCTCTAGGAACTGCTCAGAATAGCGCCGAAGTCGTACGGACCGTTGGGCAATATTTCCCTGTAACATCACATATCTCACCCAAAACACAAGCACAATTAAATGCTCCATGCTACCTATTTGGCACAACCTCCATCTGTAATTAAGGTTAAATATGCAAACTTCTAATCTAGCCCAGTCAAGCCCTCTATCTTTCAGGGCAATGCCACAACCGATATCAAATGAAGATAGCAAACAACTTCGGATTCTTGATGTCTATCCAGGTGGAGATACATAAAAATAGAATAAACGGGACAGCCACGATTTAGAATGCCAGGAAAAGGATGTTTCTTGATCGATAGTGCGAAAATTAATCAGTCAGGATGCGTCTCGTCAGTTTTTGTCTGAATAATCAGGAAGGGAATTTGTGATCTTTAAGGTAAGAAATAGAATTTGGCTAAAATGACATCAAAACACGATATTCAGAGCAATAGCCTGCTTCCAGTCAAACTTGACTGGAGTCGATGCGTAGCGGGGAAGGGCAATTTTTATCCAAAAGCCATTTGGCAGTTCCGCATGCCTTGAGCCCAGTGGCGATTCAAGCTCTG
>JARRRL010000279.1:0-3978 GCA_037380725.1 Gammaproteobacteria bacterium
GAACATTGGATTCCCAGATTGTAGAAATAATTGAGAAATGTTCCATGCTCAATATACTGACAAGCCTTGGGATGCCGGTGAGCGTAATGCTTTAATCGCATGCAACAAGGTCGTTCTGTATGGAATGTCGGTACTAATCATCAGTTAAATGAAACCATATCGTCATGGACGACTTCGCCAGATGTTTCAAAACAGTTTAAAGGAGGTGTTCCCCCCGTCGGCTATCAAGGCGTTATATTCAAAGTCACGCCTGCTGAAAAGATTGATGTCATTATCAATCTCCACGAATTGTTTCTTTGCCAAGAATTCAATGATTATCTGGATGCCAATAAAGGTGAGGTTATTGGATTTGATAGGGGAACGGGTATGTATTGGAACAGTCAATTTGAGGTGGTGATATCAGGAGAGTATTTAAATATTTCAACACTGTTTGCATGGGGTGGCTATACTAGCCCAGAATCAGATTTGGCTAAAATGTACTTCGGACATGAGGCAAATGATGAAGAGCTTGAGTTGTTCCGAGATTTGATGGGACAGGCAGGCCATAAATGTGGTGCGTATTGGCTAACAACTCCTGACGCGGTTAGTAGAGTGTCAAATAAACTCAAGAGGCACGGGAACGGTTGTCAAAAATTAAGGCTCAGCAAGATAATACTAATCCTCAAATGCAAAAGCATTGAGAAACTGCCGTTTCCAAAACAGCTTGCGATCAACTGCACTCAGGTTTGCTTCATCGCAAACCTTATCCCAATTTGACTCAATCGCTTCGCGCTGCTTTTCGAAGATTGCTTTGGCCTCACTTTCCGAGAGCTGAAAATGGGGCGCAGCATCAAGGCAAGACTTTAGTTTGCTTAATCTATTCTCACCGGAAATCAGCATGGCTTGAGTAGCTTCACTGCCTGTTCTGCCTTGCGGGCAAATATCATACGCAGGTGTTAATTGTAGTGTTTTACCGTTCCAGAATGCCGCATGATTTCGCGCGTGATCATCAGTATTGCCGCACAAGATATTAAAGACAATACGATAAAACAGCTCTTCGAGCGTTTCTTTCGGATCATTGAAACGATGACGGATAATTTCGGCGAAGGTTTCATAGCTTGCATACCGCGCCATCATATCATCCAGGCTAAAGAGCGTTAGCGCAGAGACCATGGCTTTGCGCGTCCAGCCCTTTGCCGTTTTTTCGCGATCAAATCGCTCAATCAGCAGAATATCTTTTTGTGCAGCTTGCACCAGTTTTACTGGCGCGACATTTATTCCGGCAAGCGCTGCCAATCGCATGGCGATATATTCTGCCTTCACCACACTGTAAAGGTCGGTGCTGGAAGAAAACTTCACGACGTATTTCGTGCCCTGATCTTCGATCAAGGCTTTGGGACGTGCGCCGCCGATAGAGCTGCCATGAAAGAGCGCCTGATCTAACTCAGGGGTGAGTGGTACGCCTTGCTCAACCCGCGCAGCAGATTGCAGCAATTCTTCCAGTGGAACATTGTTTGCTGAGCGGGGAACGTATTCACTGGGCGAGCGCTGAAAATCCAGCGCGCCGATACGATCAGAGCCGGATTCCAGCAAATAGGTTAGCTCGCCAAGCGCATCGGTATCCGTATCTTTGCCTTTGCGCCCCAGCTTTTTGTTGATGATAACGCGCCGACCCCAGGCATCCGGTGCGGAATCCCGGATGCAGCCGGGCATGGTTAGCCCGTCAAGCAGGGGTAATACACCATTTTTAAGCGGCAATTCCGGCTCATAAATGGAAATAGCCGGAGGATTAGCGTTAATGCGATCCAGATAACTTTTACCGTAGTTGAACTGCACGTTGCCCTGATCGTCAGATTCCAGCTTTCCGGCAACAACAGGTTCAGTGGCATCGGGCAGCCATATCCAAACAAAAGCTTCTTTGTCGCTGGTTTTCAAAAGAGGGCTCTTAGAAGTCATCATCGGCAACCTTCACTTTCTTGCGCACCGACTTGGGCAGCAGTGCGAGTTTGTCTTCTGTTTGGCGGATATGTTTGGTGAGAGTGGTCGCTTCGGCATCAAAGAGTTTAACGCCCACGATGGTGGCGACTTCAAAGGTCGCCCCAAGCTCACACTTCGGATCGCCTTTTTCTATACGCTGCAACAGACCGCGAGAGATTCCGGCGCGGTCGGCAACCTCTTGCGCGGTCATCTTGCGCTCTTTTCTTGCCGCACGGATCAGATTACCAAGCAGGCTAATGGCCTCAAGGCTATAGTGGGAATAGGTGCGTGCCGATACTTTAGACATGGCTTAGCTCTTTATTTACTTTCTTTGGGTTTCTCTCTTTTGGTCTTTCTGTGAATCATATAACCTTCATATGATCTATACATGAATCATAGTATCAGTGTTTAGCTGACTCAACAAGTAAAAAATGGTTTATATGTAGACCGTAATATGCTTTTGCGGGCCATATATGGATCATAGTGCTGTAGATTAAAGAGTGCTAGATTTCCGGTTCTGTCGCAAAGCTGAAGGTAGCACGGCATTATCATTGGCCATTCAGTCGCTTACCGACACCAGAGAGCAAATATGGAAGCGACCTACGGGTTCCCGCTGGCGCATGGATGAGACGTACATCAAAGTTAAAGGGGAATGGAAATACCTCTATCGAACTGTCGACAAATCCGGAAACACCATCGATTTTTTGTTGACCGCAAAACGAGATAAAAAAGCAGCTCTGCGTTTCTTTAAGAAGGCCATAGGCACTGCTGGAGAACCGGAACTAGTCAACATTGACAAAAGCGGAGCCAATACCGCCGCGCTATCAGAATTAAATGAATCTGCGGATACGTCTATTGAAATACGGCAATGCAAATATTTGAATAATGTGATTGAGCAAGACCATCGCTTCGTTAAAGAAAAAATGCGTCAAGCCATGGGGTTCAAAAAGTTTCATTCAGTCCACAATACAATTCGTGGCGTCGAACTTTGGCGCATGCTGAAAAAAGGCCAGCATGTTTTGGGAGACGATGAGTCTCCCGTAGCTTTGTTCTATGCGTTAGCGCGTTGGAGGATAGAATTGACTGCCATGATCAAGATCCTTTTTTATTATTGCGCCGTCTACATAGTCAGGTCTACATAGTCAGGCGACAGTTGGCAGAATTTTGAGTAAATTGATCACTTAATGTCCAGATGTATGCAAATAAAGGTTTCCTATTGTTTATATTATAGCATTCTGTCACATTAAAAGGATTCGATCGGTTCGCGAGTAAGGGGATTTCTGGTATGATGCTTCGCTAGAAGGGCAAAAGGTGGTTTATAGTCTTTATACCCTTCTATAGTTCCTATAACCTCGAATCCATGACAGGAAATTTTTCAATGTTATCTTCAGATGTTAGAGCACATACAATAATCAAATGCAAATCTTCGGAAGATTTTCAAACCACCAAAGCTAAAGTTACTGCTTCTGCACGACATGACAGTTCTATTGTGAGCCGGGCTATTGCCGCACAACGTCTGGAAATGCTCGAACAGCCAAGCTCATCCAGAGACCTGCGATTGATTGCCCTGGATAAGCTACAGCAGCGTGATTTTAGACCAGCGCTTGGCGGGCTTGAAATTCCACTAACAGGTAAAGCAATGGGTGGAATGCCTAAGCGGGTAAACGCCCCCTATCGTCCATCGGTATCTCGTTTTTCATCGTCATCGGTATCGACAAGGGTATCGTCAGCAACGCGGCTAGAATTTAGTGGACCTATTCGGGAGAAACAGTTAGAAATTATCGACAAGCAAGAATTTATCGCAGATCTAAGAGATGAAATAGCAGAAGGAGGTGTTACAGAAACGCAAGCCAACCTCAATAGGCAAGCTCTTGAACAAGCCCAAGATGAGCTTGCAACTCTCAACGCTGAATATAGTCGACTTCAAGAGCAAGTCAGACAAGCTGAACGTGGAAGAGGAAGATGAGGTAGGTTAGGTGCGCTCGACCGAGCTCATTTAATAGCTCGGTCGAGCTTTTCTGC
>JARRRL010000280.1:0-5010 GCA_037380725.1 Gammaproteobacteria bacterium
TTCGTATTGATTAAGCGCTCGCATTCACGTAAAGCGGTGTGAATATCATTGTTATCAATGGCATTATTGATGTGTTGAAAATAAGATTTGTGTTTAAAAATACGATGCAATCGCGTGTTTAAGGTGTCGAAGGTGATGGGTTTGGTCACGTAGCCGTCCGGGTGATATTCCAAAGCACCCATCACCATTTCGATGGTCTGTGCAGCGGTCACCATCACGTAGGCTGCACCCGCGCGCAAGAGCTTGGCGTGTCGGGTTTCTTCCAGTATCTGTTGACCGTCTTTGCCACGACCCAGTTCATAGTCGCTGAGCACCAGGTCGTATTCTTTTTTCTTTAAGCATTCAATGGCTTCTTCGCCGTTGATTGAAATATCTACGTTGCGACCACCGAGTCGATCTAACATCGATTTCATTGAACTGCGCATTTCCGCATGATCTTCAATCACCAGAATGCGTTTGTCGTCAAAGCGAAGGGCAGAGGCCATATACGTCCGTATTTTACTGTAGCGAAAGTGTTACGTACCGGTGTTGTCGGGGCGAGTGCCAGTGAGGCTAAAGGGTTAAACAACCCGCCCTTTCCTATACAGAATAGATCTGTCTGAAGCGGGTTCAAAGTTTGATGGAAAATTCGATAACTGTCGCACGCTGTGCGCGGTGTTTTCGGTGTGCAATGGTGGTATTGGGCCGGTAGTTCTTGGGGGACCTTGATGCCATTATTTCTGCCAGAATGTAGGTGTAAACAGAACCAGAACTGTGAAAATTTCCAAACGACCTAACAACATGGCCACACACAGGACCCATTTTGTTGGATTGGTGGTATCGCCGTAATGGCTCGCGACACTGCCTAAGCCGGGACCGAGATTATTAAGCGAAGCAGCGACGGCGGAAAAACCTGTCTCAAAATCCATTCCGGTGGCTAACACCACTAACAATAAAATGGCATAGAGAGCGATATAAGCGCCAACAAAACCTGATACTGCTTCGATGACGCGATCATCCACAGGTTTGCCACCCAATTTAACCGTAACCGTTGCGCTGGGATAGATCAAACGTTTCACTTCGCGTAACCCTTGCTTATACATGAGTAAAATACGAATTGCTTTGATGCCGCCACACGTGGAACCGGCGCAGCCACCCAGAAAGCTTCCCATAATGAGCACGACCGCAACGAGCGTAGGCCAGTTGGCGAAGTTGTCGGTGGCAAAACCGGTTGTGGTGGTGATGGAAACCGTGTGAAAAAGTGCTTCTCGGAAAGCGGTGCTGGTGTCGTTGAGGATGCCGCTGTGTACCAAGGTGTAAAAACTGATGCTGGTGATGATGAAGATAAAGAATAAATAGCATTTGACTTCCGGGTCACGAAAATAATGTGCAATGCTTTTGTTGGACCAGCACAGAAAATGAAGCGCGAAGTTAATACCGGATAAAAGCATGAAAAAAATACAGGTAAAATCAATGCTGGGGCTGTTGAAGTAGCCGATACTGGCATCGTGTGTGGAAAAACCGCCGATGGCCACTGTGGCAAAAGCATGGCCAATGGCGTCAAACACGCTCATACCGGCCAACCAGTAACTCAATCCACAGGCAAAGGTCAAGGTGACGTAGATGTACCAGAGGGTTTTGGCTGTTTCCGTAATACGAGGGGTGAGTTTGCTGTCTTTAATGGGGCCGGGTGTTTCAGCACGGTAAAGCTGCATACCGCCTATACCCAACATAGGCAACACTGCCACGGCGAGCACGATGATGCCCATGCCACCTAACCATTGCAATTGTTGTCGATAATACAAAATGGATTTGGGCAGTGTGTCGATGTGAGTGAGCACGGTGGCGCCGGTTGTGGTGAGTCCGGATATGGATTCAAAGATGGCGTCACTGAGACTCATGTGTGGCTCTTGTGACAACATGAAGGGCGTGGCGCCGGATAAACCCAGCACGGTCCAGAACATGACCACGATGATAAAGCCATCGCGCGTCCTCAGTTCTTCTTTATGGTGATGCACGGGTAGCCAAAACAGTAATCCGGTGGTGAGTGTGATGGCAAAGGCGCAAAAAATTGGCGGCAGCATGGTTAAGCTATACAGCATGAGCAATGCGCCGAGTACTTTCAGAACGATGGTTTTATGCATGATGTGGCCTGCTGGCCGTGTTTTCGAGTTGGCCTACGCTGTGTTGATGAGAATAATGTTAGAAAAAATTGAACCCCACTTGAAACAGTCTTTCGACGTCTCGAATGCGCTTTTTGTCCACCAAAAATAGAATGACATGATCATCGGCGTTCACGACAACGTCGTCGTGGGCGATTAACACTTCGTCTTCGCGGACGATGGCTCCAATGGTTGTTCCTTCGGGTAAATCAATGTCACCAATGGCGCGTCCCACCACTTTGGAAGAACGGGGGTCGCCATGAGCGATGGCCTCAATGGCTTCTGCGGCTCCACGCCTTAGGCTGTGCACATTGACCACGTCGCCGCGACGGACGTGGGCGAGTAAGGAACCGATGGTGGCTTGTTGGGGCGAGATGGCGATGTCGATTTCGCCACCTTGCACCAAATCGACGTAAGCCGGGTTATTGATTAATGTCATGACTTTGCGTGCGCCTAAGCGCTTTGCCAGCATGCTGGACATGATGTTAGCTTCATCATCGTTGGTCAGAGTGATGAATACATCGGTGTCTTCAATATTGACTTCCAACAACAATTCTTGATCCGAAGCATTGCCATTTAAAATAATGCTTCGGCTTAGAATTTTCGATAAGTGTTGGCAGCGTTCTGGATCGTGTTCAATGACTTTGGTTTGATAGCGCATTTCAATGGCGGCAGCGAGTCGTTCACCAATGTGACCACCACCGGCGATGATGATGCGTTTGTAATTATGCTCTAAGCGTCTGAGTTCACTCATGACGGCGCGGATGTGATTTTTGGCGGCAATGAAAAACACTTCATCGTCGACTTCAATGACCGTGGAACCTTCTGGAATGATCGGGTGATTTTGGCGAAAAATAGCGGCCACACGTGTGTCTACGTTCGGCATATGTTGTTTTAAATAACGCAACTCTTGGCCAACGAGGGGGCCGCCATAGTAGGCTTTCACTGCAACCAGTTGAACTTTTCCACCAGCAAAATCAAGAACCTGTAGTGCTCCTGGGTGTTCGAGCAGGCGGTTGATGTAATTCGTGACCACTTGTTCTGGGCTGATGATGACATCGATGGATAAGCCGTTGCTTGACAATAAAGCCGGTTCTTGCAAGTAGTTAGTGGCTCGAACACGGGCGATTTTCATTGGTGTTCGATGTAAAACATAAGCCACTTGGCAGGCGAGCATGTTGATTTCGTCACTGTTCGTGACGGCGATGAGCATTTCGGCGTCTTTGGTTCCGGCAATTTCGAGCACATCTGGATAGCTGGCTTCACCCTGCACGGTACGAATATCAAGGCGATCTTGAAGTCCTCGTAAGCGATTCGGATCGATGTCGATCACGGTAATATCGTTGGCTTCGCTGGCCAAGTTTTCGGCGAGTGTGCCGCCAACTTGCCCCCCTCCAAGGATAATTATTTTCATGACTGTTCCATCATACCCGGTTATGGGCGTGTTTTTTCACGTCAAACATACACGGCATCTGCATTCCTGCCGCCCATTTCAATACTTCATTGACGTCATACTGATCTGAATGAATACATAATTATATGTAGGTATATCGAATAGCAAGAGAATGATGACTCCATGACGTATTCCTGGTTTGCTGAATAGGAGCACAGAATCATAAAGTTCAAATAGCAATTTGACTATCTTATTCTCTGGATTAGCTTCTATTTAGCCTCAGGTGCTTTGTGCAAGCACGCATAGTAGAAGCCATCGTTACCACCCGCCTGGGGTATCAATTGTAAACCATGTTTTGGTTCTGTCGAGGGGTCTGTGGCGAAAAAATAGCGTTTCTTGTACTCCGATAAGTCGACTGTGCTGGCATCAGGGTGTTGTTGCAGAAACGCATGAATTTGGCTCTCGTTCTCCTCGGGTAAGAGTGAGCAGGTACTATACAGTAATGTGCCGCCCGGCTTCAGTGTGGGCCAGAGGCAATTGAGCAAAGTCTCTTGTAATTTGGCCAGTTTTGCAACATCTATCTCATGTTTTAGCCAAAAAATGTCAGGGTGACGGCGGATAACACCTAGGGACGTACAGGGTGCGTCGAGTAAAATGTAATCAAATTGGACTCGGTCCCACCACGAATTCACATCGGTGGCGTCAGCCGCAATCAGTGTGGCGTGCAAGCCTAGACGATCCAGATTTTGCTGAACTCCACGCAGTCGGGTTGCAGATGAATCCAGTGCCGTGAGTTGCAGTTTGGTTCCGAGTTCCAATAAATGACACGTTTTACCGCCTGGAGCGGCGCAGGCGTCTAGAACGCGTGCATGGGCTGTCGGGTTCAATAGGTGTGCGGCGAGTTGAGCGGCTTCGTCTTGTACTGAGCAAGAACCTGCATAAAAGTCGGGTATATTTTCGATAGTAATGGGTTCAGACAATGTCAAACAGTTTGGAATGTGCTGGGACCAATGCCCCGTGATGTTGGCCTTGCTGAGTGTGTCGGTAAAATGCGACAGGGTATTCCAGCGCGGGTTGTAGCGCAGCGTCATGGGGGCGGGTATTAAACTGTTGCTCAAAATGGCATTGGCGATGGATGGCGTTGGGTATGCGTGTTGAATGCGTCGTGTAATCCAGGCCGGAAAAGCCGATTCGGGTGACGCGTTTGCGCGCGCCCAAATCGCCGCATCTTTTTCTTTTTCACGCACAAGATTGCGCAGGGTTCCATTGATCAGCGCTACCGCCCATTCTTTGCGTCGTTGACGTGCTAATTCTGAGGTGGCGTTGACGATGGCGTGAGCGGGCTTATGAGTTTGCAGAATTTGGAAGGCACCGAGCATCAAAATAATAAAAATATCGCGGTCTTTGGATTTCAGCGGTTTTCGCAATTTGGATTCAATAATACCTTTCAGAGGCAGGTAGTATCGGCAAACGCCG
>JARRRL010000281.1:0-2998 GCA_037380725.1 Gammaproteobacteria bacterium
TGAGAAAGTACCACGCCCTCCGTACTGGGGTGGCTACGTGTTGTGCGCGTGCGACTATGAATTTTGGCAGGGGCAACCCAATCGACTTCACGATCGCGTGTATTATCAACGGGCTCAAGAACAACACGATGAGTGGCAACGCACTCGCCTATCTCCTTAATACAAGCGCTTAGCACATGTACTTAACTCATGTACTTAACGCAAGCACTTGAGTTAAGTACTTGCGTGTCGACTACTGACAACGAACAAAAAACGCGATGATCTCGATCATTTTGAGATCACACAATCACCATCTTATACCAAGCACTCACCAGGAAACCTAAAAATCTAAAAAAATGCTTTGGTATTGATGGAAATTAGATTAATCTGTTTCTAAGCCGTAGTTTAAACTTAGCCTTTCACGGTAAGTTAGCCTTATCACGGTAAATCATTTCGCAATCGCATCATTAGTGTTGCTGATTGATCGCTTGTTTTATGGCAGTTATTTTGTGATGGCCATTTTAAAACAGTGCCACTATTGCAAAATCAATGCGACAGTGCAAAATCAATGCGACAGTGCAAAATCAATGAGACAGCGCAAAATCGATGCTACGGGAACATTTACTCGCACAGGGAGGGTCATACACATAATCCACACATAAACCACAAGCCATAAAACGCTAGGAAGCGCACACTCAAACAAAATAGTTTTATAATAATTTATTAGAATAATACTGGCTTATCAGCTGCGACATCACAGCACGAACTACGTGTTGCTCCGATTATCGCCAATACCAATAAGCCACCGCACTGACCTTGCGATTGCCAGCACGTCAAGCAGGAACCTCCGGGAAAGGTTCTCTGAGCGATAACACGACGTTCATCGCATGACTTGTTGGAGCGTTTTTTAAGATCCATAGGGATTTTTTCAAGGACTTTTTTGCATTTAAATTAGGGAGCTCAATCATGTCAAAACCTCAAGAAGCATTAATTCAAAGCATTCGTTGCGGTAATGATGAAGCGGTCCGTTACGCCATACGAGAAGGTGCAGATGTCAATCAACCCGATCCCAACGGGTTTCCACCCCTATTGCTGGCGTATCAACTTGGACAGTTCGCGATTGCGCGACTGCTCGTAGAAAATGGTGCGGATTTACAACGTGCTTGCCCCGAAGGCTGCACCCCACTCATGGCCATGACCAAACTCGGCAAAACCGACGAAGTCGAGTTTTTACTGAAAAACAAAGCCAACCCCAACAGCTCAGACACACGCGGCACAACCCCCCTACACGTTGCCGCCATGCGACTCAACATTCGACTGATTGCAGCACTCATAAACGCGGGTGGCGACCCGCATGCGGAAAACCAACGCGGTGTTACCCCCATATCCATGGCAAAACGCAACGGTAAAAAGGGCTTAGCCAATATTATGGAATCGTTGTGGGGTAGCCCTGTACACGACAAACGTACACGCTTACATCGCCGAGCAAGCACTCAGCAGAAAACATTTCCTAAGGTCTCAATTGATGCCCCCGCGCTGAGTAGGACGCTATCCAACTCTGGGCTAACCAACTCTGGACGATCAAGCTCTGGACAAAACATAGGCAAAACCGCCTAAATCACACAATCCGCGCACAAACACAATCCGCGCACAAACACAATCCGCACACAAACAAGAGCACCAACAACTGAGCAGTAAACGTCAACCATAAGCACATAAGCACAGGAGGGGAAACCCCCTCCTGTGCTCGTCTGCATCAGCGCTTTTTTTCTGTCTCTTTTTTTCCGTTCTTTTTTCCATCCCTTTCACGACAAACCGTACCACGCCGGAAAAATCATGATGCTGGCCAAGACCATTATTTGAATCACAATAAACGGCACCACCCCTCGATAAATATCAAGGGTCCTTACCCCGGCTGGCGCTACCCCTTTCAAATAGAATAAACTGAATCCGAACGGCGGCGTCAAAAATGAAGTTTGCAAATTCATGGCCACCAACAAAGCGAACCAGACGGGGGCAATACCCAAAGTGATCGCCACTGGCGCCAAAATAGGTACAATAATATAAGTGATCTCAACGAAATCGATGAAAAAACCCAACACCAAAATGATCAGCATTGACAGCAACAAAAAGCCGACCGTTTCACCGGGCAATCTCAGTAACCACGACTCCACCAGGTGATCCCCCCCGGTATAACTGAAAACCATCGAAAAAGCAGTAGCGCCCAACAAAATCGCAAAAACCATGGCCGTTACTTTAACCGTTTCCAACGCCGATTCATACACGATTTTTAACGAGAAACGACCATTCAAAGCGGCCAAACACAAAGCGCCCACCCCACCCAATGCGGAAGATTCAGTGGGTGTGGCGATACCAGCAAAAATGGAACCCAACACCACTAAAATCAAAACCAAGGGTGGCACCGCCGACCGTAAGGCGCGCCACACCACGCGCGAACGCGATTCACCTGTCTCTTCTGCAGGCATAGCCGGTGCCGACATCGGGTAGAAAAACGCTTTGATTAAAATGTACAACACATACAAAGTCACCAAAACCACAGAGGGGAGCACCGCCACGCGAAACAATTCGCCGACGGGAATACCCATGACATCACCGAGAATAATTAAAATGATCGACGGTGGAATAATTTGCCCCAAAGTACCGGCCGCGCAGATCGTCCCACAGGCCAGACGCTTATCGTAGTTATACTTGAGCATAACAGGTAAGGAGATTAACCCCATAGCGACTACCGATGCACCGACAACTCCTGTAGATGCAGCCAGAAGCGCACCAACTAAAATAGTCGAGATAGCCAGACCTCCTCTGACTTTTCCAAACAACTGTCCCATTGACTCGAGTAACTGTTCGGCCAGTTTGGTTTTCTGTAAAACAATGCCCATGAAAATAAATAGTGGGATAGCCATTAAGACAGTATTTTCCATGATGCTGAAAATACGAAATGGCATGAAGGCAAATATTTCAGGGCCTTCAGCAAAAACTCCGAACAGTAAAGCAACAC
>JARRRL010000282.1:0-2997 GCA_037380725.1 Gammaproteobacteria bacterium
CGCAACGAGGACAGCCACAATGCTCCCCTGCGCAATTTCAAAATCAAGCACATTCTCCACGTCTCGACCGCTACGCACAAAATGTATGTAAAAAAATAAAATTTCTTGCAACCATATAATATCAAAATCGACAGGACGGAACCTCGAAACAGGCTCATCAGCTTGAAAAACACCTGGACACGTCATCAGACAAAACTTCGCCCCTCCTCGCTACTCATTAGCTCCAGTCCAACTTTGACTGGAAATATCTCTTTGCCCTGAAAAGGACATTTTGTATTCAAATTGATTAATTTTAAGACGATCAATCAAGAAGAATCTATATGCAGGCATCCTAAATAATGGGTGTCCCGTTTGTTCTGTTTGCTGGTTTTATGCAGCAATGCGACTCATATATATTCATTTGTAAACCTTAAATAGAAGGCATCGACCCCCGCTCTCGCAATATATGTTCATTTATTTCATATACTTACAGAATTAAATAATGGTGTGCATTGGATAGCTCAGTCATCATGCTTCCAGCCAATTCGTAATCAGAGGCCACACGACTATTGATCGATGTAAGTGCCAATAATTACGTTCAGAACTTACTTTTCCCTGCAAACTGCTGCTTACAGAACCAAATTGGCTGTTCTCAGAGAAATCAAAACAAGCATAAACTGATCCAAATACGTTATCTTTCGCTTGTCTATGGACAGCTGGACGTTTAAAATCTCTCTCAACTCATTGATATAGTCTTGCGAACTCTATTTTTAGCGAACCAGAGTCTACATGACTTATTATGTATATCAATGAGTTATTTTAAAGTGCTTAAATATCGCTCTTTTTTTATCATGTAGAGAGGCATTTTTTGACATCAGATTAATACTTATAGAGTTATAATGGCTATTCCAGTGACATCCCTCATCTAAACCCCCATTGCGTTGTTCAAAATATTTGCAACAAGGGTTTGAGATGAAATATGAATATCGAAAATTTTTATGAGTAAGTTGAATGCCGCTACAAGGTTAAAAAATAGACCGAATCACCATTGTGACGACAGTCCTTTGATTTTGAGTTGTTTATAATGCGGGAAACTTTTTTCCCGTTAGTGGTGATCCAAAGAAAGGATTTTCTTGAATGCCGATAATCGCTAGATTCCGCACACTTACGCCTTAGCGTATGTTGGTTTTCGCGTTTCTTCTGATTCAGGCATCTGCCTTTTTCTCTGTTTCAACCTCTTGAATTTCGTCAAAACGGCGCGTTCATCAGAATAGCGCGTTTTACACCGTGAGCAGCACCGATCAGATCGGCAATAAAAAAACGGGCGAAGCACACAGACAAACATAAAAATTAACGAGAGTGAGCATTACTATGTTTTCAATATCCTCAGCAAGACAATTTCAAATTTCCGGAACACAAACCACTGAGCCTTTATGTATTTCTCCATTGGCGAAAACCCGAACCATGGGACCACAAGAGAATCCCAGCATGAAGGAACACCACAGGACGTCTTTTTGCAACGCGCTTGAGGTTTTTTACCAGGATTGCGAAAACAATCCTGTAAATGAAAAGAATTTGTCTATGAGTAGAATTATACCTTATTTCATGAATGCAGAGATTCCCAAAATAGGTCAGACTCCCATGGCCTATTTGAATGATATGCGCAATCGCCCGAAAGAAGCCTTAGGTCATTCGCCCCAAAATATTGGTGAAATGAGCGGTCGAGTCGCGCCCGATACCAGCGAATTTATCGCGCATTTAATTAAGAAAAACTACAATGTGGCGAAAGCCGAGCTGGCCATGCACAGTACCGCCAAAGTGCGTCAAGTCCAAGCCATGATGCACAAATTAGTGTTTAAAAATGAAAAAGGGGCGTATAACAACATCCAAGACTCCAGCAAGACCTATGGCATCATGACCAGCGGCGGCTCCGTAGCGAATGCCACCGCTCTGCATGTGTGCTTAAACACCTTTATGCCGAATGCCAATAGCGAAGGCGTGAAATTTCCATTTGAGAAGAATGGAAAAACGTACAATCAGTTTGCCGTCGTGGCTTCGGAAGCCACGCATTACTCGGTCGCGTCCGCATTGGGGCAGCTTGGGCTTGGGAAAAAGTCCGTGATCAGCGTCTCAACCGATAGGAACGGTCACGTCATAGTCTCTGAAATGAAAAAAGCTTTTGAAAAGGCAGAATCCGAAGGAAAATTTGTCATGGCCTTTATTGGCGTCGGCGGCGCCACGGAAACGGGTCAGGTTGACCCCATGGGCGACATCGCAGAACTGGCTCATCAGCATGGGCGCTGGTTTCACGCCGACCTCTGCTGGGGTGGCTCGCAATTGATATCTTCCAACAAAGCGGTGTTAAAAGGCGTAGAACTCGCTGACAGCGCTTCCTTGGACGCTCAGAAAGGGTTTGCGTTGCCCGTTGGCGGCCTCGGCGGCGGGATGGTGGTTTTCCGCGACCCCAGTTCGGCTAATGTGATTGCTAAAAACGCTGAATACATATTAAAGAAAGGCGGGCATGACCTCGGCTCGGTGAGCATGGAGGGGAGCAGACCGGCAGCAGGTGACGCGTGGCATTACGTGTTGCTCACGAGAGGTGAAAACGGACTTTGCGCCCTAACGGACGAAGCCAACCAAATCGCCAAATTACTTGCCAATATGATACAAACGTCTCCGAAGTTTGATCTTATGATGCAACCAGACACCTCGGTTGTCAGCTTCCGATACCTACCACAAAAATTTCAAGGGATTGCCCCTCAAGATTTAACGACGGCGCAAAACAACGAAATAGACCATTTTAATAAAGCGCTACAAGAACAAGTGGTGCGAGGAGGAAAAAGTTTCGTGAGCATTACCGTAACGCACGACAACCGGAACTCTAGCCGACCTTGCGTTAGCACCTTCCGTGCACCGATTAACACGGGTGTCACAGAAGAAGGCGCCGTGGCCGCACTCAACGATATCTTAGAGAAAGGCTACGAATTGGAGTACGGACCCATGAACGCTCAAGCTGTG
>JARRRL010000283.1:0-5329 GCA_037380725.1 Gammaproteobacteria bacterium
CGCCCAACGTGCCTTAGACCATCTTAAAAAAGATGCACGAGAAAAAGATGCACGACAAAAAGAATCACTTCAAACTGAGCAGCCCCCTGAAACACACGCACATGAAGCGCAGGAATGGGCAGCACGGATTGAAAAACACCATCGTAAAGTCGCGGCGCTGAAAACCACAGCAGAAGACTTAAAAGCCCAGTGGCAAGCGCACACGCACGGCACAGCAACAATCAACAACGAACAACCACCCACCACGAACGAGGAGACACGCTGATCGTGGCCCTTTTACATGTCACTTCACCCCACGCCCACAGCGCGATCAACACCCGACGCGTCATGTCCGAAGTGTGCCTCGCCGCCATTCCCGGCACGATCGTATTAAGCTTCTTTTTTGGTGCAGGAATCTGGGTACATGTGTTGGCGGCCATGGGTTTGGCGCTAGGCCTAGAAGCCATCATGCTGCTATGGCGTCACCGCCCAATCAGACCGGCCATTACCGATTGCAGCGCGCTGGTTACGGGCCTACTGCTCGGTATCGCGCTACCGCCAACCGCTCCCTGGTGGATACTGGTCATCGGAATGGTGGCAGCCATTATGGTTGCAAAGCACTTATACGGTGGCCTGGGTCACAACCCAATGAATCCCGCTATGGTGGGCTACGTCGTACTGCTGATCGCTTTTCCAGTGGAAATGACTCGCTGGCTCCCCCCTCAGAGCGTCTTCCAAGATAGCGGTGCAGATGCTGCGGTTTTGCACAGTGTTGTCGGCAGCGTGTCGCATTTTCTGGGTCTGAGTAACGTAGACGTGGATGGCTACACAGCCGCTACCGGGTTGGACGCGTTAAAAACCGCCGCAGGCCAACAACTCACGCCATCCGAAGCACTCGACCGCTACCCTACTCTGAGCCGTTGGGGTGAAGAGGGCATCCTATCGACGGGCTGGGTCTGGTCCAATGTGGCGTTTCTCCTCGGTGGCATGTATTTACTGTTCCGTCGCTACATCACGTGGCACATTCCCGTTAGTTTTTTAGTGTCCCTGGCACTGTGTTCTGGCGTCGGCAAGCATTTCAACGCTTCCATGGGATCCATTTTCTTTCATTTGTTTTCGGGGGCCAGCATGCTGGGCGCGTTTTTCATCGCCACAGACCCCGTTTCAGCCGCAACCAGCAAAAAAGGGAAATTGATTTTTGGCGCAGGCATTGGGCTCATCACTTACCTCGTCCGCACGCTTGGCGGTTACCCCGACGCCGTCGCTTTTGCGGTTCTATTGATGAACATTTGCGCCCCGACCATCGATTATTACACCCGGCCTCGCACCTATGGGCACCCGAACGCGTCTAAGGGGTGGAAATCTAAATGAACGACATCAAATCTGAATACAATGCAAAACACGAAGACCAACACGAAAAACTACCCAAGGACAGCTTGCCAGCCAACCCATTTTCACAGGCCATATTTTCCATGGGTGGAACGCTCGCGGCGTTTGCCTTGGGGACGATTTTCGTGTGTATGCTGACGTATCAACTGAGTTTGCCGCGCATCGAAGATAATCAACGACGAGCGCTGGAAAACACCCTAGAGGAAGTGTTCCCACGCACACAATTTGACAACGATTTACTCTCCAGCGTCGTCGAAATTTCAGGCGAACCCTTATCCCATTCCGGGACCGTTACCCTCTACCGCGCAACGCTAAATGGCAGCAAAAGCGGTTTAATTTTACCCGTTGCGGCACCCGAAGGTTATGGTGGTACAATTCGCTTGTTGGTTGGCATCGACCCCGAAGGCGTGCTCACGGGCGTACGCGTATTACCGCCTCATCCCGAAACCCCAGGTCTGGGCGACGCCATTGAGGTCAGTAAATCCGATTGGATTCGGCAATTTACTGGAAAATCACTCCATAACCCAGAACCCAAAGGGTGGGCGGTGAAAAAAGACGGCGGGAACTTCGACAGTTTTACTGGCGCAACCATTACGCCTCGTGCGGTGGTCAAAGCGGTGAAATCAGCTCTGATCTATTTTGAACAAGAAGGTAAACTGTTGCTTGAGCAACCCACAGACCCCACAGCATCTCTTTCTAAGCCGAAGCGCGAGGAGGATAAACCGTGACACCAAGCACCCCTCCAAACCAAACGCCAAAAGCGCCAAGCAGTACGGCCCAAGCGCTCCCCCAAACCACCGAGCAGGCGGACCACATCGACACGGGCAGCGAGACCACAACGCCACAGCTGCTTTCTAGCGCCAACAGCAGCACTTTTGGTAACGTAGCAGCCAATGGACTGTGGCGGAACAACACCGCTTTGGTTCAACTACTCGGTCTGTGCCCACTGTTGGCCGTATCCAACAATACGGTGAACGCCTTGAGTTTGGGTTTAGCCACCGTGTTTGTGCTGACCTTGTCCAATGCTGCCGTTTCACTGATTCGACATCAGGTCAGCAGCGCCATACGCCTGCCGACCTTTGTGATGATCATCGCGGCGGTCACCACGTGCATTGAATTGCTGATGCAAGCCTTTACCTTCGAATTATTTGAAATTCTAGGTATTTTCATTCCATTAATCGTGACAAACTGCGCGGTTTTGGGTCGAGCCGAATCATTCGCGTGTAAAAATACCCCAGGCCTTAGCGCCTGGGACGGTGCCATGACGGGACTGGGTTTCCTATGGGTACTGGTCTTAGTGGGCATGATTCGCGAACTGTTGGGCCAGGGCTCTTTATTTGCCAATATGGCGCTGTTGCTGCCCATCTGGCCCGACACCTGGTCGTTCAGCCTGGGTTCACAATACCGCCATTTTCTGCTTGCCGCTCTGCCACCCGGCGCATTCTTCACGGTGGGATTTTTGATCGCTATCAAGCACCAAATCGACCACACTTTAGCCGAACGAGCCAAACAGCGGCGCACACCAGTGGTCGCGGGCAGTAAGCGTGTGCGCGTAACCGGACCCATAAGCTAAGACCGATGACCATAAGCCGCTCAGCCAAAACCGCCAAAAAAGCCGCGCCGAAAGAAACACCGAAAGAAACACCGAAACACGTGCGGACCATGGGGCCACAGGCACGTCGTGCGTTTTTCGAGCGCTTACAGGCAAGAAACCCAAACCCGCAAACCGAGTTGCACTACGACAGTCCCTTTCAATTGCTGATCGCGGTAATGCTGTCCGCACAGGCCACTGATATCAGCGTTAATAAAGCCACTCGCACACTGTTCGTCCAAGCACCAACGGCTCAAAGTATGATAAAACTTGGGCTGGCGGGTATCAAACAGCACATCAAAACCATTGGGCTGTACAATACAAAAGCGGAAAACGTGTACAAAACGTGCCAACGCTTACTGGAACACCACAAGGGGAAGGTACCCGAAACACGCGAAGCACTGGAAGCGCTACCGGGTGTAGGCAGAAAAACCGCTAACGTCGTCTTAAACACCGCGTTTCGACACGCGACCTTAGCGGTGGACACACACATTTTTCGCGTCGCCAATCGAACCGGCCTGGCTCCAGGCAAAAACGTCTTAGCCGTCGAGCACGCGCTCATCAAACGCGTACCCAAAGATTTCCTGCTCGATGCGCATCACTGGCTGATTCTCCACGGGCGTTACACGTGCAAAGCCCGTAAACCCGATTGCGAAAACTGCCCGGTGGCCGATCTATGTCAGCACAATTTATAGCTGTATATGGGTTTCTCTACTATTACGTTATAAATCTGATTTACAACCGGAACGATTCGCCGCCATACAAAGCCCATAACCCAGGTTACCTTGCACGTCACAACCCGATCGATTACCCGCCATGCACACGCCATAGCCCAAACTGCTGTTCTCCACACAGCCTTTTCGCCCAGCGGCCATGCATAAGCCATAGCCCAGGCTGCCGTCCCGCGCGCACTCTTGACGCTTCGCCACCATGCATAAGCCATAGCCGATATGATCTTCATTTGATTCAAGCGTTTTCAAGGCCACCAGCATTTCCAAAGACACTTGTCCTTTTTTCAACTCACTCACAAAATGACCAATTGTTTCAGCCCCAGCACGCGCCGAGCAACACGCCACCAGCACACTCACTACACCGTATTTCTCAAAACGTCGAATCTTTCTTTTTACGGCCTTTTTCACGGTCTCTTTCATCGGTACGTCCTGTTCTAGCGTGAACGGTTCCATCATGATCTGTCATCCTATTCCAAACCATTGCGGTGTACTTCCCTCGACAGGCCAATCCTGAACGAACAGCCACCCCTACCCCCAGTGTATTTACTCTCTGTGTATTTTACTGGCCATATCCATAAACACAACTCGCGAACGATTCTCATCAATTCCACTGCGCTCTAACATTCCAATATACTGTTTCACGTTTGTTGATGATTATGATCACCGTGTTACACTGCTGGCCATCAATACCAGACCAGAAGGTGCAGAGATTTCAGCGATGATCGTTGACGTGACTCATTTAACCAAGCGTTTTGATCGTAAAAAAGACGCTTTTACGGCAGTCGATGCAATCAACTTCTCCATTGGCGCCGGTGAAAGTGTCGCGTTTATTGGTCCAAATGGCGCCGGTAAATCCACCCCACTTAAAATGCTCACGGGTCTTTTACATCCTACCAGTGGCCAAGCCACAGTAGCAGGCTTTACGCCGTGGCAACAACGGCAAAAGTTGGCCTATGAAATCGGTATCGTTTTTGGCCAACGCTCTCAGCTATGGTATCACCTGCCGGTGCGCGACAGCTTTAATCTGCTGAGTAAAATTTACGATGTTTCCAACAGCGATTACCGATCACGACTCAAACACCTCGTCGATATCTTGCAGATTGATCATTTAATCGATCAAACGGTAAAAAGCCTTTCTCTTGGTCAACGCATGCGTTGTGAAATTGCCGCCAGCCTCCTGCACAAACCACGCGTTCTGTTCCTCGACGAACCCACGATTGGGCTGGATGTGACGGGTAAAGCCCTACTGCGGGAACACTTGAAACACATCGCCAACACCGAAGAAACCACCATTATGTTGACCAGCCACGACACGGGGGACATCGAAGAAATCTGTGAGCGCGTTATCTTGATTAACCATGGCCACATTCTAATGGACAAACCCTTGGCGAAGCTGCGCGCAGAATTTCTCTCCAGCAAGCACATTACACTCGTCACGGACGAAGAAACACCCCAAGCGGAGTTTAACGGCGCGACGGTCATTAAACGCGAGCGTCACCGTGTTACGCTCGCGGTCGATCAAACGCCACACGCCATCAATCACGTGGTGACGCAAGCCTTACAGACCTTGTCGGTTCGCGATTTATCCATTGAAAACACCCCGCTGGAAACCATTATTCGGGATTTATACGGAGAAAAG
>JARRRL010000284.1:0-2972 GCA_037380725.1 Gammaproteobacteria bacterium
CTGCAATTTTTTGTTTTAATCCCTATATTCAAGCACTCACTACTGAATCATGCACCTCGATCGTCCTCCGTGCCTCGCCTTCTGTAAGCCACGTTCTACGACTCGCGCCGGACAAGCACTGATATATTATCAAAACTTATATACCAAAGTGATAGCAGATCCCGAATCTTTTTTCACATTCTCCACCTCGGCTGGCGCTGAATTGTACTTCACCGTAAAAGTGACTTTCATCGCTAAATTACCCACTATTTGCGCCGATAGCGCCGTATCCGATTTGGTGACCGATCGATCATCCCCCGCCGTACTGGTTATTGTTTGAACGAATCGTGCTGTTTCACTCAGATCGTAACGAAACTTCATCGCCGTTCTCAGAATCGACTCGTCTCGAGCGTGATCCTCTGTGGTTGCTTTTGTCGTACGATGACCCGGACCAACCTCAACATCAAGCTGCATACCATCCATATCGATGAGTCGCCGTCCAATACCCAAAGACGCCGTTGCCTCATAATCGAAACCAGAGAAACGATCGTCTTCATAAGTGACGGTACCCAGTATAAAGTTCGATTCAGACACTTTCCGATTGCTTTGTAAATTAACCGTATATCGTTCCGCAGACGATTGATCTTCTTGCGATTCATTTAATGAATCAAACCCATACGTGTTTTCCCACTGCTTCAAAACCTGCTGAAGATTGATACCAACATTGAAATTCTGCGTATCAGTGTTTCCCTTGGTCACCGCAAACCCAAACTCGCCCTCTCCTCCCCAATTGGTCGGGTTTGACGCATCTTGCTGTTCCTCCGCCTGCGAGCACACGTGCCAACACAAGGTCAACGCTGCCACAAACAACAAAGACGATCGTCTTCCAGCTCTCATTCCGCACCTCTTTCCTATTTCTAAAATCAGTAAGCCATACAATAATCATACAAAACGTTCACATCAACGCAAATCCCACCAACACCATCACGTTAATACCTCGAGCAACAAACTTATTGATTTACCAGCCACTGATAGCACGCTTTCTTTGACACGCCATAATGATCAGCAACAATAGCGGAAGCCGTCTTCGGCGGCAGATGCTCTTTGAGCGCCACCAACAGCTGACTCACCCCATCCGGCCAGGCTTCCGTCAGTGCTGGGGGAGTGCGCAAGGTTGGCGCAACCAAGATCACCCACTCTCCACGAGGTTTTGCCAAGGTCACGGCGCGGGCACAGGCCTCCAAATCGCCTCGCACATACGACTCGAACCGCTTCGTCAGGTCATGCGCCAACACGCATTGACGGGTAGCCCCAAACACAGACAGCATGTCCGCTACCGTTGCTTCGAGTCGATGCGGCGCCTCATAAAAACCAATCGTACTGGGTGCATCAATATATTGAGCCAATTGTTCACGCCGCGCCGCCGATTTATTTGGTAAAAAACCAACAAATCGAAAATCGTGACACGGTAAACCCGATACGCTCATAGCCGCAACAAAAGCGCAGGGACCGGGCACCACACACACCGTCACCCCGGCATCCACACAGCATTTCACCAATGCGTAACCCGGATCGCTCACCAACGGCGTACCGGCATCCGAAATCAACGCCACACTCTCGCCACGGCTAATGCGTTCAAGCCATCGCTCGGCAATACTGGATTCGTTATGCTGATGCATCGCGAACAAACCACGCGGTTTAATGCCGTAATGAGCAAAAAGTTTTTTGCTGTGACGCGTGTCCTCAGCTAGGATAGCGTCAGCTTTGCGTAAAACAGCCACGGCTCGAAAACTCATATCGCCCAAGTGACCAATGGGGGTTGCCACCACATAAAGCGTGCTCGGATTCAGCGATTCCATGACTGAAGGGCCATCCAACTCGGCGTCATCCACACCATCTAAATGCGCTGGTCTGGACGGCATTTCGGACATCACTTTTTCAGATTCAGACATAACCATGATGCTCACCTTTCGGCTCATCTACCTTCAAATATACCTTCAAACTTTTCATACTCCTCGTAAACCCGTACGATTACACGCCACGCACGCGGCGTACACACGCTATTCACTCACCTCCCATCTGCACAGGATCAGCACTTGATGGATACATCACGCCACTGCACGCGCGCAGCCCAAACGTGGACTATGCCTCAAACGTGGATTATGCCAGGATGGACCAGATCAAGATCCAAGCCGGGGTGGGCAAAGCGAAGCCTACTGTTTCTTTTCTTCGTGCTCATTGCAAGCACTTCCGGCTGTCAAGCACCCAATACGTTTACAAGCGCACCAACTACCGTCCGCACACCGGCACCCACAACAGCAGCCGAGACAGCACCCACCGCGCAATGGACACCCGACGCCTTGCTGGCTCAAGCCCAAGCCAGCACCGGCCTTCAACGCATCGAATGGGAATTGCGCGCCGCCCGAGGCTTTACCCAAAATCACGACTACCTGACCGCTGAAAGTCTGTTGGAAACCATCGACTACGACCGCTTAAATGACCCGCTAAAAGGCCTCTACGTTATCACACAAGCCGAACTCATGCTGGCCAACCGACACGCCCCTGAAGTCGTCGACATTCTGACAACAAATCGCTGGGGACTATTGACCTACATCGACACCCTCAGCGCTGCTCAGCAACTTGAAATACAACTGTTACGCGCACGCGCGCACGAAGCCGCCGGTCAGCACATCGCGGCCATACGGGAACGCGTTTTTCTTGGCAGCAGCCTGAGCGAGCCCTCGGCCATCCAAGACAACAACGAAGCCATTTGGAAGAATCTCAATCGTCTCCCCAATACGGCCATCAACGCTTTGCAGAATTCGGTTCCCGACACCCAACTTCAAGGCTGGATTGAATTACTTTCAGCCTATCGCCGCGCACATGGACGGATTCATCATCAAATGAGCGCCGTAGCAAACTGGCGCGCCAAATGGCCTGGGCATCCTGAGGGCTAGGGACTTCCCCCCTCACTGATCGCAGGTTGTATGAGT
>JARRRL010000285.1:0-2950 GCA_037380725.1 Gammaproteobacteria bacterium
TACCTTAAAGATCACAAATTCCCTTCCTGATTATTCAGGAAAAAACTGAAGAGACGCATCCTGACTTATTGATTTTCGCATTATCGATCAAGAAACATCCTTTTGCGGGAATTCTAATCGTGGCTGTCCCGTTTGTTTGCCGAGGGGTAGTTTAATGACATCTCAGTCGATGATTTACCTGCTATTGATCGTTACAGGGTCTTTAATCATTGGACTTATACCGGGGATTTCTGCTTACCGACGCGCGTTACAACAGCAACTGACTGCCTAATGCATCATCAAATTTAGGTCAACCGACTTTGTTTCTGCGGAATTTGTTTCTGCGGAAACCGTCCCACTCAACCACAGACAGATTCCGATAGACTAAAGATGTGTGCATCGGATAACCTTGCGAGGCACTCACAGAGCTTGAAAGGGCTGAAAGTAATCTACGAAGATTCAGATAATAATTGCCCAGTTGGTGGGTCTCAACGCTTGACATTGACTTCAAGATGCATTTTACTGGCCTCTCTACAAGGGGCGGCCACGAGTTGCGGCTGAGAGAAACGGTATTATCGCATATTATTTATCATTTTCAGCTATTACGAACAACTAAACTACCCAGACTATTGACAATAAAAAGGTTATATCATGTTTAAGAGTATCAATCAATCTGCAGGCGTCACCCCTTCAAACTCACCATCAAGCAATACCGATCACAAGCAGAAACAGCATCTGCAAAGCCTCATGAACGCGTCCGTTCTGTCAGCTGCGCAGCAACCTTCAACATCTGCAAACCCGCGCTATAACAGCTTGCTCGCACTACAATGTCGTGATTTCAGAAGTGCGCCCGGTAGCAAAATTATCCTATCAGACACGGGAGGCTTACTGGCCGGCGGCGGCAATGACCTCGAACCCTTACTGAACAAAATGAGGGAAACGTTTGTCGACGAAGTTCATGAATATGACAAAGATGTACTCATGAAAGCCTTACTGAGCAAAATGGAGGATACGTTTGTCGATACAGATTATGAATATGACACAAATAAAAGCACAGACTCGTCCTCTACTGTGTCATCCGCAAAAGGCGACAATGGATCAGTGTCATCCGCAAAAGGCGACAATGGATCAGTGTCATCCAGAAAAGGCGCTAGTGGATCAGTGCCATCCAGAAAAGGTGCTAGTGGATCAGTGCCATCCAGAAAAGGTGCTAGTGGATCAGTGTCATCCAGAAAAGGCGCTAGCGGATCAAAAAAGAAGACGCAAGAGAGATTTACTCCTGTGAGAAACTTCAGCTCTTTCAAGATGGAAAAAAATAAATTTTGAATAAAATATGCCTAGCTTTAACCTGCTGAGGATAGATAACCATGATCGTGAACGAAGTACCTTACAGCACGCGCAGCGGTGATTCCCGCCATCATCCTAAATCGATCGCCGTAAAGAGGTAGCTCACCGCGCTAGCGGCTCACTCCCCCTCCGGCACAGATCCGTACTTGCGCGTTTAACGCATACGGCTCCTACGATTTGTCAGACATGTAACCGCATATTTGGATATGGGTGCAGTATTTTCACGTTTGGTATCAATAGCCGAATCAAGCGAGTAATCTTCTTCCAGTTAATCGATGACTTTTGGCTGCGTCTTATTATGGTCATAAACCACAGTCTACTGATGGCTGTTTTAAACCGATCCAGCGCCTCCCAATTTCCAGGTACGGCGTAGTAGTTGTAGTGACCTTGTACGACACTTTTTAACCATCGGCCTTGAGTATAGAGATCTTGGTTGATTCTTTTCCTCAATTCCAGCTTGATGGCGCCTAATTTGGATCTCATTTTCTTAGCAATGGATTTACGCCCTAAACTAAATCCACCGTCACTTCGGCGAATTGTGCAGTAGTGTGTGAATCCAAGAAAATCGAATGTCTGTGGTTTTCCCAGGCATTTCTCCTTCCTATTGCTCGAGGCAAATCGACCAAATTCGATTAAATGGGTTTTCGATTGATTGAGCGCTAATCCAAACTTTTCCAGCCTTTTAGTGAGCGCTGCTTGAAAATTGCAGCCATCGCTTCGATACTGGAATCCGTATACCGGTCGAGTCAGCCAAAGGAACCTCCCCTTCGGCTGCTCTCAGAACCGGACGTGAACCTCTCAGCTCATCCGGCTCCTATTATCCAACCCCTGGCCTGACACCCATCTTCCAGTGCGGAAACAAGCGAGGATGTTTTAACGCAATCTTCCCCATTACATGTTCCACCCTACGACGATGAGGCTTCAGCTTCTTGAATTTCCTTGTCGCCCACAAGCATAATTTTCGGTTGATCTGCCGAAGTGTTGGGTACATGGCTGATTTGTAAAAACGTCCGTAATAATTAATCCAGCCTTGGATTTGTGCTCTGAACATGTGCGCAAGGTCGGTGAGGGATTTATCACTGCGTAAATGCAGTTTACAGCTCCTCATTTCTTGCCTTATCGCTTTGCCCGCTTTGGCACTCATCGCCGGACTGAAATTAATGAAGCATTTCCCATGTCGATTCTTCGACCTTCTGGGACGAAAGGTGTATCCCAGAAAATCAAAACTCGTTACCGGAAAATTCCCTCGCATGGTCTGCGATGGTTTGTGCATTCATATTGTTCGTGGGGTTCATCACTACTATGAGCCTATCTAACTTCCTGATTTGTTGTTTAAACACGTATTTAATTTAAACGGCTTGGGCTATGTCCACTGAACTTCCCCAAACTTAACCAGATTTTGGAACGAATCGAATTCAAATCAGAGCTTTTTGCGCTTACGCCGTGAAACGGTCTTTCGTGTCTTTTTGAGAAGACGCTTCATATTAGCAGCGATATGGGGTTGTACTTTATTAATGCTGGGGGGCGATTGATGAAAGCAAACAGTGTCCCCGAATTGGGTTGAGCATTCAGCTTATTACGACACAACGCAGCCAATCCATCGATTTGGCAGCGGAAATCAGCA
>JARRRL010000286.1:0-2942 GCA_037380725.1 Gammaproteobacteria bacterium
CCTCACCAGCGTGGGACAAACGCCTTTATCGGCATTCCCCATCTACGGTCCCAATAAACTCAATGCAGCTGTGGAGCAAGTCGGACGCCAATGGCCACAAGAATCCGGAGATTGGTGGCGGCGTTTTGGAAAGACCGTCACCACGTCGACCCCCAGCACAGAAGCGCCAGCCGTGATCATTGAAGAAGTTGATTTTGAACCCGACAGCGCCACACTGCGCACCATTTACGGTCAGGCACGCACCGGCATTGTGTATTACCGCATCAGTGCGCACGGAAAAGGCTTGCGGGCCAGCAGCAGTACTTTGCAGTCAATACTCGCTACTCGATACAACTGATTCGATACAACTGATTCGATACAACTGATTCGATAAAACGGAGGCGCTTCCCGTGTGTATACCCATCCTCCCCCCGCGTCAGCGCACTGTTCTTCATGCGGGGTTTACGCTAACGGAGCTGATGATCGTTGTTGCTTTGATTTCGATCCTTACCCTTGTCGCTTACCCACATTATTTCAACAGTTCATTGGAAACAAACCGAAAAGCCGCCCAATCCGAAATGCAAATTCTAGCGCTTGCGCTCCAAAGGGACTTTACCCTAACAGATGTTTACACTGACTTAATCAAATCCGGTGAAACCACGATTCCACATGAAGTGGCCAGCCACTACAAGCTGTCCATCACAATCCAAGAAAATGGCGGTCAATATGCAATTACAGCTCAACCCATTCGCACACAAATCAAAGACCCTTGCGGTACGCTGCGACTGACCAATCACGGAACACGCGACGCCGATCGCGCGTCATGCTGGAACTGAGCAAGCACAAAAAAACGAAGAAATAGAAAAACGAAGAAAAAGCGAGTCCATTATTCAATGGTGACTTCCAAGCGCCCCTCCAAACTGAAAGGCACCGCAAAGCATGGCACACCGTGATACTCTGGCAAAGCCGTACTGTTAAAGCGAATCATACCCGCTCCCCCATCCCGGCAATATTGAAACGTACCCAGCCGATTCTTCGCATCCACGTACATCACCATATAACGAGCCGATCGAGCAGTACCGGGCACGGTAACGGCGGCCACCATGGCATCAGCCATGACAGACGCGCTTTGATTGTAAACAAACTCCGGACGTTTAATATCCGCCAATAACTGCAATTGCTCATCCAACAACAAGATAGAGGGAAATAACACCACGCTTTGCTTCGCCATTCCCAAACGCTGAGCTGTTCCAAACGCGCTTGGTTTCACAAACAAAGATTTCAAGGCTATTGAGCGGAGTTGGCCACTCGCTGTTTCAATACGCAGCCCTTTCACAAAGGTCCGATAACCATCCAAATTCATAACGGGCAATACACGTGAATGATCATATCGGTACCGGGCTCCAGGCGAAACCGTATCTTGAAATCCCAATTCATAAAAAGCATGAATCACTTGATCCGACTGATCCAGCGCAACCTGAGACGCCATCACCTGCATACGCTGCGCTTCCGCACCACGTGGAGCGTGACCCGTTTCACACCCAGACAAGGCGATCAATCCAATACCGATCGCACTCCATTTCAACAAGCATTGATGCAACCCTTGATGCAAGCTCTGATGCAACCAATCTCTAATCATACGTTTTGGTTTCACCGTTCTCATCTATTATTATTCCGTTATCAATCGTATTATTGAAAGTTGTAACGCATCCCCAAGGTAAAGCGCCATCGATCAAAATCCTGTGCACTTATGCTGATCAGACTTTCATCCGAACGCACCGTCACATCGTAATAGAAGCAGGGTAGGAAACCCGGGGCGGTGCAACCCGTCACAACGGAACCATCCGTCGGCTCCAAGGGTGGCGTAGGGGTAGTCGTCCATCTGTCGAAAACAAGGGAGAAACGAATCAACATTTCATCCATCGAACAGAGGCAACAAACCAAAACTCCAAAGTTAAACCACGACGACAGCAAAACGTTAACTCCGATTCTGTTTTCAGCAACGACAATCTCGCAAAACTCCGCGGACTGAGACTGGTACAGATTCAGGAAAAACGCACAATACGGAAGTGATAGAGGATTTTGAGACCTTTCCAGAAAGCACAAATACACCCTCATCCGACCAACGGTTCAGGAGTTATGGCCATTGAAAGTTGGAGGAGGTGTCGGTTCTGGACAGATCGAACTGTCTGGACAACTTTGGACTTTACGCCCACTTCCAAACGAAATCCGGAAAAACCTTGAATACCAAAATCCTAGAGGATTTTGCAACCTTTCTAACGGTGGGTAGAACGCAGAATTTCGATTGCGAATAAGAAAGTTACGGTCAGTTGAAGAGAGGTGATTTACGAGTGTCGTTTTCCCGATTTGATTTAACTTAAACTTCTCTTTGATTTGTTTTTCAAGTTCAACTCAAACATGCATATGCACATGCAACTTCATGCAACATGTCGGTCCTATGCGTGCCTCACCAAAAGAAAAGTTTGCCCATTATATAAGGCGTACGTATAGTCGGTGGCAGTCGCACTCATCCCCGTAGTCAGTTCTAGCGAATCTAATTTACGCAATCGAGGTTAGCGTACCTGCAGAAGAGCACAACATACATGTGTCGTTGTGGTCGGCGCGGACCTCGCACGGCGAGCTGTCGCAGCCGGTCGTACCGTGCGATTGGCAGCAGGTACTGGCAGGATCATCCCCTGCCAGATCGTACTGACCGGCGGAGAAAGATATGCCATTCCCCAGGTCAATCTGGAAGAGCTGTTGCGCATTCCGGCCGACCAGGTGAAACACCGCATCGAATGAGTGGGCGATGCCGATGTGGTGCGGTTGCGAGGGAACCTGCTGCCCCTCATCCGGCTCTCCGAAGTCATCGGCGTCGAACCGCAGTACATCGATCCGGAAACCGGAGAAACGCGACCCGATCGTCGCAAATCCCTAACCGATAGGCGTTCAAAGAAAAGCCC
>JARRRL010000287.1:0-3824 GCA_037380725.1 Gammaproteobacteria bacterium
AACGCGTGGGCATGCTGACGCTGGTTATGTTCCTCAGCAGTTGCCAAGTAAACACTATTCTCAAACCGTCTGCTCCAGACGCAGGCCTGCCACAACACACACTGAATTTCGAGGATACTACAGCCAAGATACGAGATCTCATCGCCAAAGGAAAAATACGGGAAGCAACCTTACACCTCGCCGCAGCCCATCAAGCCATCACAGCTTGCACAACACCCAGCACACCCTCGGTCGCCAGCAGAGCACAAGCAGACCACAACTCCACCCAAGATGTAAGCCATGTAGATGCAGGCCATGCAGACACCCATACAGTGGCCACCAAAGCCACCTGTCGCTGTTGGCAAACCGAGTTGGAAAAACTGGAAACCGAGCTCAATACGTACGTTACTCAGACCCATGAACATTTGCAAAACATCACAATGTGGCAGCGTGCGCTCTGGCTCCGCCACGAAATTGCGCGATTGCAATTGCGCGTAAACAGTGCCCGTTTTCCTTGGTTTGCGAAGTTCATATTGCACCAACGCCAACGCGAAGCGCAAACACTGCTGCGTAAGCTATTAAAAGAAGCGGAAACGTTTGTAGCAACGGTCGAATCCGACGCGCCCTTTAAAAAAGAAGGTTTGTTGTATATCCTCGCCGGCAGGGTCAATACCACACCCGCCTCCTCCTCACAGACATTGACAACACAAGCATTGATCTCACAAGGATTTTTGCCCGTGCTCACGCCTTCGTTAACGCGACGATGGAAGGCAGTGCAAGACGCACTGACTGCCCGTCACCGTGACAGCCAACTGGCCGCTTCCCGCGATCAGTCGCCGTCACACCAGCATCGTCACATCAGTTCAAAACCCGCATCACCCACGCCATCGGACAAACCGCACACACCTCCCTCTTCCTCGGCAGTTGCGGCCTCAACAGCCTCTGTCTCGACAAGCAGTGACTCGACAAGCAAAAAGCAAAAAATTCCGGAATTAACTCGATTATTAGACAACGCCGTCAACCAAGGCGACATTGCCGCCATTCCACCACTATTGGAGCGTTTAAAAGACGTTTCCGATTTACCATTAAGTTCAGTCATACAAGTTGAGACGATCAGAAATTTTCTTGATCAACAAGTTAACCTACTGGATGCGCAAGCCGACAAACTGTACCAAACTGGCAACCTCGCTGACGCGAAAGCACTGTGGCAATTCCTACTGAACACGCGCCCCGACGATGAGCGTATCATCGCTAAGATTGCACGTGCAGAAAAAGTGTTGGCTAACCTGGAGGCATTGCGCCAGCAACCCAGCGCAGATTCAACGACCGAAGGACAAGAAGCAGACCCCAAACAGAGCAATATTAATATCAATGATGATAACCAGAACGATGAAACGGATACTAATACCGATACCAATCCGACCCCAACGGATGAGGCCACGTACAACGACAAGTTCAACGAGTAGTACGAGAATCGAGTAATACGATAAACTGGAATAGTACGATAAACCGGAATAGTACGATTAACTGGACATGAGGTGCAAACACCGCTCATTCAAACAAGCTGCTAAAGACTCGGCTTGAAATTTAGCAATAAACGAATCACACTCCACTTTTTTGGCCAACTCGTGGTTGAAATTTCCACTCATCGACGTGTGCAACACAATGTGCATCCGTTTCAGCATATCATCCTCACGACATTGATGGGTCAAGCGATACCCGTCCATACCGGGCATTTCTGCATCCGTTATCATCATCAAATAATGAGAAGCGGGATCAATCCCTTGACGTTTCAACTCCAATAATTTTTCCCATGCTTCAATACCACTGGTCGCGGTATCCACTTCCAGATTAAGACTGTCAAAAATACTGGTGACTTGCGTCATGGCCACCGTAGAATCATCCACGACCAACACGCGTTTCCCCTTAAGATAAGCCAACACACCCGGGGAAAACAATTCATGAGTCACCTCAGTGGTATAACACATGAATTTGGCAAGCACTTTTTCCACATCAATGACTTCAACGATATTTTCATCCACCCGAGTAATGGCCGTTAAATAGTGATCTTTGCCTGCTCCACTGGGAGGCGAACTGATTTTATCCCAGGTCAAATTCACAATACGGTCGACCGAGCCCACCATAAAAGCCAAAACAAACAAGTTATACTCAGCAATAATAATATTGCATTTGTCGTAGGTTTCCATTGGCGCCATATTAATGGCTTTGCTCAGATCAATCACGGGAATGGTTTGTCCACGCACGTGCGTAACGCCCACGATGATGGGATGGCGGCGTGGTATCAGTGTCAGCTTCGGCATTTGCTGCACTTCTTGCACCTTAAAAACATTAATTCCGAAGAGTTGCTCACCATGAAGTTTGAACATCAATAATTCAAGGCGGTTTTCACCAACCAGTTGCGTGCGCAAATCCACTTGATCAAGTATACCCGCCATAACCTTCTTTTGCTCCCTCGGAATTGAGTCACACAAAAAGTGACCGAATGCTTGGTATTCACCTCTCGATGCTATTGATGCCATGACTGTGATGCTACGACTGAAGCACTCATCATGAGCCCAACGAACCAGGAGACAACTTTCACCTGTTATGATAATTAGTCTAGATCAGATCGAAACGCTGCGTTACGGGAATGCGTTATGGAATGCATTGGAAAGCGTTTCACAAAAGGAAAAGGGTTTTCATTTGATTAAATGGTATAAGGCTGGCTTTGTCGCCTCCTTTGCCACCACAGCAGGCTCACACTGGCATATTGATTCAGTCGTGATGCGTTTTCGCCACAAGCCTTTTTTCTATAGCGCTTATTCTATTACAGTGATTCTATCACACTGATTCTATCGCACAGACGATGGGCGACGCTTGCTGTAACAGCTCCCAACGCTTCCTCCCTTAATGACGCCACTGCAAGGCGTGGAACAAGGCCATACAACCCATATACTGCGCCCGACTCATCAGACGATTAAAATAACGAAATAAATCAAATTCTACGATATCCACATCAGAACGCGCGCGTAAATCATACATCGAATAATGCAGACGAATGCGATAGGCTTGGCTCAATTGATGCGCACGCCAGGCGAGGGTTTGATCGCCACTGAGGTCCATCAGGACTCGCGTCTCCGGCACACCTCCAATATCCGGCGCATTCACCACCAAAAAGGAACGCGCCCCTTCTTGAGACAGGGTTTCAATCGTTTGATGAATCCGTTCCACCGCTGTTGACACAATACCAATCGCTGTTTCCCAATCCTCAGCATCCCGGGCGGCACGCACATCATTGCCCCCTAAGATCAGTGTGTACAAGGCGTCCGACGGGGCAACAAAATTATGATTGGCGTTAAAACTGGCGACCTGAGCCGCAAGATCAATGGCCTCATTCCCGCTTGCCGTAGCGCTCGCCACCGAATAGTTGGTCCCGCATTCAGGACCCAGCAAATGCAGTGAAGGCGCTGCATTCAAACCCAGTGCTCTTGCCAACACCTCAACCGCCATGGGTCCGTTACTGAGTCGTTTCCCGTCATACGGCGGCGGTAAATCGCCCGCAATGGCGGTGTAATTTCCTGTATCGGATACACTGTCGCCAAACACATACACCTGACTAAACGCGAGCGGCGCATCCACGTAAAACGTACGCAGATTGGACTCGGATAAATCCACTGGCGAATCAATAAGCGCATTCAACGGAACAGTCTTTTCAGCAAGGTCACGCGCCTGCGCAAAACTGGCGGTCACGCCCATCAACATGGATACTGCTACGATCCATAATGTAACACAGTATCCCTTTACTGGTACTGGCGGCAACACTGGTACTAGCGGCAACAGAGTTT
>JARRRL010000288.1:0-2912 GCA_037380725.1 Gammaproteobacteria bacterium
CGTCATATGGCGCAACGTTCGTGGCGTGAAGCGGTGGCGTGCGTGCTGGGTGTGCTGATGGCCTTGAGCGTGAGTGTGTTATCGCCCGTACAGCTTGAGCCGACGCCCTGGATCGTCTTTTTTGCAGGAATGGTGGCGATTTGCGCCATGATTTTGCCTGGTGTATCGGGCAGTTTTCTGCTGCTGTTGATGGGCTTGTATCAACCGATTATTGCGGCGATTAAGCAATTGGAATGGGGGACACTCGCCTGTTTTGCGCTGGGATGTGGAATAGGATTGGTGGCATTCTCGCGTGTTGTCGCTTATTTTTTATCGCGTTTCGAATCCGCTACGCTAGCAGTATTGACGGGGTTTATGCTAGGAGCATTGGTTAAAGTATGGCCATGGCAGTATGTGCTTGCGTTTCGTGTTAACAGTGCTGGCGAGCAAGTGGTGACACGTTATGGATTGACCTTACCACAACATTATGAGGCGCTGACCGGCATGCCGCCCCTGATGAGTAGTGTGGTTGCGTTGGTGCTGCTGGGAATGATTATGGTATTGACGTTTGATTGGTGGCGATCTCGTGGTATAGCTGCTGTGACGAAAGGGGCGGGTGTACATCGATGATTAATGCTAATGTGAATAGTGCTTTTTCTTGGTCATGTTGAGGGACGTATACTTTCAATTTTCATTGTGTCTTTGTTCTGAAGATCGGGCCGTTGCGTTGTGGGTAGGGTGTTACGAGTAGGGTGTTACTGAGTAGGGATAGATTGGGTAGGGATGGATTAGGCAGCGTGGTTTATGCCGATAAAAAAATACAACAGTAGACGAACTGCTTGGCTATGGACTGCTGCGCCATCTGTAGCGTGCCTCACTGTTGCGTCGTTGCTGAGTTCGTGCGCTTCGCGTCCGCCTCCGGTTCCCGTTGAAGAAGTGCGCACAGTGGCTGGACAGCGTATGGTGCCTTTTAACGCTTATTCGGCTCGTGAAGGCGTTTATACCGTTCAGACTGGCGATACGCTTTTTGATATTGCGTATCGCTACGACACGTCTGTGCAGAAGATAATCCAGCGAAATGGCCTTTTGCAATCGCATTTGATCTACCCAGGGCAAAAATTAATTATAAAAAATACGAATAAAAAACCAGTAAGACAGAGTAATTCGGTTATCAAAACGCCTTTATGGTCCCGTTTGAACCCATATGGTTATAAATTTCAGAAAAACAATGAAAAACTAATCCAACTAAGGGATGGTAATTCGAGAAGCAACAAGGTACTTATAGAGTGGAAGTGGCCAGCCAAGGGGGAGGTAGTAAAACAGTTCAACCAAGGAAAGCCACCGAATCAAGGGGTCGATATTGCAGGTCGATACGGTGATCCGGTTTATGCCGCTGCAGCGGGTACTGTGGTGTACAAAGGAGAAGGCCTTAGGGGCTTTGGTAAAATGGTTATTCTTCTACACAGTAACGGCTATCTGACCGCATACGGTAACAATCGGCGAATTCGCGTTCGAGAAAGTCAAGCGGTGAAGGCGGGTGAAAAGATTGCGACCATTGGGGCCAGTGCAAGTGGGAAAAGCGAGCTTCATTTTGAAATCCGCTTTTCAGGTAAACCGATCGATCCATTGAAGTATTTGCCTGTTAGGGATTAAAGACAGGCAGTTCGGGGACTTAAGGTGAGTGGGTAATCACCAGAGTGTGGTGCGCGGCGTGTTGGGACTTGCCGGAATGACACGTTGAGTGTGCGCGTCGTGATTGGTAAACCGACTCGAATAAACACAGCTCAGGTTTGGGACTTAAACATATGACTTACCGGGATAGGGAAAATCGACTTGACTCATCGAGCGAACGAGTTGAAGACACTAAGACCGTGGATGAATTCGACGGAATGGAAGGTGTTTTAGTCGACGACGATGAGAATAAAGATGATGCTGTGAAATCATCGGGACATGTTAAACGAAGCAAGGGAGGGAAGAAGGCACCACCCGATGTATCGTATGACGAAAGAATTGAGCAGCAGATCCGAAAGCGAGGCCGTAAGCGTCGTTCGGATTTATACAATCAGAAGAATCTGGATGCGACCCAGATTTATTTGAATGAAATTGGCTTTTCGCCTTTATTAACACCAGAAGAAGAGGTGTATTTCTCGCGTCGTGCGCTGCAAGGGCATGAAGATGCACGTAAGCGTATGATCGAGAGTAATTTACGTCTGGTTGTTAAGATTGCGCGTCGCTACGTGAATCGTGGTTTGAGTTTGTTAGATCTAATAGAAGAAGGAAATCTGGGGTTAATTCGTGCTGTCGAGAAGTTTGATCCTGAGCGCGGGTTTCGATTTTCGACTTATGCGACCTGGTGGATTCGCCAAACCATTGAACGTGCGATCATGAATCAAACGCGCACGATTCGTTTACCGATTCATGTGGTCAAAGAGTTGAATGTGTACCTGCGAGCGGCGCGTGAATTGACGCAGAAGCTGGATCATGAGCCTTCAGCTGAAGAGATTGCTCGACTTTTGGATCGTCCCTTGGAAGACGTGAAAAAAATGTTGGGTTTAAATGAGCAAGTCTCTTCGGTGGATACGCCCTTGGGACACGATTCGGATAAGTCGGTATTGGAAACGATTGCCGATACGGTGGTATCGGATCCGGTTGAAATCCTTCAAGACACCGATTTGAAAGGCAATATTGACTCGTGGTTGGACCAGTTGACGGAAAAACAGCGTGAAGTGATTGCACGTCGTTTTGGTCTACGCGGTTTTGAGAAGAGCACTTTGGAAGAGGTCGGGCGTGAAATCGGTTTAACGCGTGAGCGTGTTCGTCAGATACAAGTGGAAGCGCTGAAGCGATTACGGGATATCTTGGAGAAAGAAGGGCTGAGCGGCGTCAATATATTTGCTTAATGTTTCGCCCATATCAAAAAAGACTCACTGACT
>JARRRL010000289.1:0-3662 GCA_037380725.1 Gammaproteobacteria bacterium
GGAGACCATGGTTAAAGATCACCTCGAGAATGACGTCTTTGTCTTCGAGAAAGGTGTTCACTTGATTAAAGTACGTTTCTCGCGTAGAAGGTCGTTTCGTTTTGCTGACCGTGGAGTACCTAGATGGGAGTGTCATTAATCACTCATGCTAACAATCGGCTGCACGGCGACCGATTTTCCGCCGCAGTGCGGCTATAAACCGGCGCGTGAGCCGGGCGTTATGTTCAAAAAGAACTGAGGATATAAAGTGGGCTTTAACTCATGGCAGGACTTTCAGAACTTCGAGCAGAATGTGAAATTCAAAAATCGTTTTGTGCATTCTCCAGAGGTGAATGAATTTCTATACAACATAGAACGAACTCTACCTGCTAGGGAACGTTCTCTGGCCTCTGGCAGTATCCTCTTTCGTGGGCAGATCGGATATAACGAGTTCGAGTCAGAAGGGCAATTAATCGTTGGTGGATTCCCTGCTAGCCGAATGAAACCAATACCGCACAAAGGAAAAGAGGGACGAGCAAACCCAAAAGGTATTTCATACTTATATTTATCAAATGATGAAAATACTGCTTTAGCAGAGCTCCGTCCCCACCTTGGGCAGTACATTTCATCTGCGCAGTTTCAAATTCAGAGACATCTTCGTGTGGTTGATTGTTATTCTGCTCCTAAACACTATTCTCATATTCAATGCCTATTGAATCCCCCTCAATCCCAGCAGGAAATCAATAATGCAATATGGTCAATGATTAATGAGGCTTTTACTAAGCCCGTAACAAATGAAGATGAAAGCTCTGATTATGTTCCCACCCAAATTCTAGTCGAGCATTTTAAATCAAAAGGATTTGATGGTGTTTGTTTCAAAAGCAGTATGGGTGCAGGACACAACTTTATTCTTTTCAATCTCAATGATGCGGAGCTAATAAACTGTACCGTCATGGAGGCGAAATCAATAGCTTATGAGTTCAGTGAATGCGCAAATCGTTACTATGTGCAAAAATAACATAACAGATAAGGATATGTTGAACGAACCCGAAGCCCGCTCCTTTCTCTCTATATGGAATGAAATCAAATCGAATCTAGGTTGGTGAGCCAGATTTCTTCTTGCTCTTGTTTTTTTAGGGCGAGCGAAACCCTCGCCCCATGACGATTTAAAAAACCTGCTTAGTCAACGACCTACGATTTCTCCCTGTGAGTGAATGGAAGACGGTCAATTATCAATGGCGATGCTCATTCGGGTTTCGGGCGTGGCGGACAAACACCAACCACGATCATCCGTCCTTGGCAACTTGAGCAACAGAACCTGGCTTTTCGGCGCGCCGCTTTTCCAGGAATGTCCACGCGAAGCACCCACTGAATAATTTTGAGCAGTTTCTTGGCATTACCATGTAAAAAGCCATAGTCGCGTGTCCGTCGAAACCCTTTTGGCAACACATGTTGCACAATTAACACCAGAAAGTCTTCACCGGTCAAACAGCGCGTTTTCCATGTTTTCGTCTTGCTATCTTTGCGCCCCTTCGCGCAATGAATATGTACCTTCATTCGCTCGCTATCGATGTCGCTCACCTTCAGATTAAGCGTTTCGCTTAACCGCAAGCCCATGCTGAAACAGCAAAGAATAAACGCTTGATAGCGCAGCTAACGCGCTCCATTAATCAGCCGCACGATTTCTTTCAGGGTGAGAATGTCAGGTAGGCGTTTCGCCTGTGGTGGTTTTACGATATTAACCCAGTCCCACTCGCGCTTAAGGATTTGTCGATAGAAAAATTGTAAGCCGTTGCGCTCGACCTTGATGGTGGACCAGGAGTGAGAGCGCACCATGGCGTCAAAGTAGCCTTCAAGTTGTTCGAGAGTGAGAATGTCAGGGGGGACATTCCAAAACTCCGTGATGCGACGGATAGCGCGGGCAAACAGATCAATGATGCTTTCAGCCATGCCTTGTCGGCGCAGGGCATTGAGGTGCTTGCGGTATAGGGTGTCGAATGGCCTTTGTTGTGCTTTATTCATAGGATAATCCTTTGGTGAGCACGACTGGAAGTAGGCGTGTAGAGAAATTATCCTTACTAGAGGTTCAAGATTCTGACTGAGCGAATTGATATTAATATGATACTAGCGGCACTTCTTCCGCGAAGCGGTTCGTTCAACAAGGCGCGCCAATTCGCACACTTCGTGTGCCGGACGCTCGCAAGCTCGCACATGCGCTGGACGCAAAAAAGCTACGCTTTTTCACGCCCGTGTTGGCGGCGTTAGAGCGCTCGACAACCGCTAAGGAACACCCGTGCTAGACGAAGGTACAGGATTATTTACCCAGAAAAGCCATCAGCGATATAGATATGCAAGACATATCTGATTACTCCGAACTTTGTCTAAACCAATTGCGTCCCATCACTTGGTTTAGGCGCTGCGTCAATGAACCCATCGCGCGAATGGGCGACCAGGAAGATAACTGTACTGGGTCTATTCTTCTTCCTCGGTTGTTGTACATATTCACACGGTCTTCGACTTCGCGAGTGGCTCGAAGATAAGATGTATCTCTTGCTGTTGACAGTATTTCAGCGCCAATCAGGGCATTAAGCATCGTTGGCCTGCCGTAGTGAAGGGCGATATCGAGCGCGCTGGATGCATGATCATCGCGAGCTTTTACTTGTATAGCTCGAGTCTGTGCATGTCCTTCTTGAGAAGAGACTGAACGTGCAAGTTCTTCGTCGAATGCCTCTGGATAATCAAACTTAATTGCCGCTAAAAGCGGATTGTTATTTTCATCTATCGTCAACAATCCAGAACTAACTGACTCAGCCGCTTGCGGCGGCGGATTATTCCGACGTGCAGCTTCGATATCGTCACGTGTTACTTCGAGACCTTGGGCTGGAGGTAGTGGTGGATCTGCTGGCGCAATGTTAGCCAGCGGTAATTGCTCTATTTCAGCAAGATCAGGAATCAGGTTCCCAAACGTTAAATCAGCGTGATTGTCTTGCGTTAACTGCGAGAGGTCAGAAGAGGCGTTTTTGAATTCTTTTAACGCGTCCAGTAAATTGCCTGCTTTCACCGCTGCATGACCATTTTGTACGCCTTGGGCGATACTTCCTAGAGTGGGCCCAGCAAAAGGGATAGCGTTTAGCACCATTTCACCGACATTTGAGGCAGTCTTTATACGGCGAATGTTTCTAAGATGCTTGCCAATTTCCACCAACTTATCGATGGTTTGCTCTTGGCGTTGTGATAACTGTGAGAGGTCGCTCCCTTGTTGGCGTATCGCATTTCCTATTCCTTGCAATTGCTGGGAGAAGGTGTTGACAAGATGATCCGTGCGTAATAGGTGATGAGTTAAGGTCTGGTCGAAGTGTTGCATCTGCTGGCGCAGTTCGCTGATACCGTCGGCATGCAGATTGTGTGCTCGGATGTTTTTAAATTGCTCAATGCTCAGTAATCCGTGTTCAGCACACTGGCCTGCTAATTCAGACAGTAGTTGTAATTGTTCGGCCATGTTTTCTGGTCTGTTGCGCTGTATCGCATCTCGAGCGCTCATCAAGACATAATTTAAAGCCTCCTGCGTGTGGTGATCGTTCGCTTTTAGGTTCCCTTGAGCAAGACCAAAGGAAACGGCTTTAAGGGCCAGTATCACATCGTGAATATTGGCTGCTTTACTGGCAAGGGCGTGGAGGGCTGGT
>JARRRL010000290.1:0-2863 GCA_037380725.1 Gammaproteobacteria bacterium
ATTGGTATTGGTTATCAGGTAATACATCTACCGTGGTCTTGCGTTCGGAATCGAGCGGAATTCCAGAGATCATGTACTGGGGCGCTAAACTGGAACATGTGTCTGAACTTGAATTCGATGGATTGACTGACGCTGTACTGTCATGCGGGACCTTGGATTGTTTTCCTCCGCTTAGTGTGGTGCCTGAAATGGGGGCTGGCTTTCATGCCGAAGCCGGTCTGGAAGGCCATCGACAACGCCACGATTGGGCACCACGCTTTTCCCTTACGGACGTGGAGCGGCATTCGACTTCAATCGTTTTCATCTGCCAGGATCAAACGGCTCAATTGCAATTGACTCTGATGGTGCAAATGGATGTGGCGAACGATGTGGTAGGCATTCGTTCAACCATTACGAACCTGGGAGCGGGTGCGTATCAGTTACATTGGCTCAGTAACACGGTGAGTCTTCCTGGGTATGTGGATGAAATATTGACGTTTCATGGTCGCTGGTCCCGGGAGTTTGTGACTGAAAGACAGCGTTGGCCGATGAACCGTGTTGTGAAAGAAAATCGAAAAGGTCGAACCTCGAGTGACGCGTTTCCGGGCATTATTGTGGGCAGCTGCGGTTTCAGTGAGCAGCATGGCGAGGTGTACGGTCTGCACTTGGCTGCGAGTGGCAATCACCGGTTTGTGGCGGAAAAAACAATGCACGGTGGTCGGTACATTCAGGCTGGAGAATGGTTGTATCCCGGAGAAATCATGTTGGAGCAAGGCGACAGCTACGACACCCCGTGGCTGTATGGCAGTTGGTCCGGCGAGGGGCTCAGTCGCATGTCTTTGCAATTTCATCGTTTCTTGAGAAAACGTTTGAAAGTAGATGTCCACCATGCGCCACGAAAAGTGCATTTTAATTCTTGGGAAGCCTTATATTTTAACCATGAACCGAAAGCCTTGTTGAAGTTGGTGGATCAAGCTGCCGCGATGGGTGTTGAACGCTTTGTGCTGGATGACGGGTGGTTTCGGGGTCGAAATGATGATACTGCCGGGCTGGGCGATTGGTGTGTTGATGAAACGAAACACCCGGGGGGTTTGCATTATTTGGTTGATTACGTGAATGAAAAAGGAATGGATTTTGGGCTTTGGTTTGAACCCGAAATGGTGAATCCTGATTCGGACCTCTATCGTGCGCACCCCGACTGGGTCTTACACGTGGAGGGGTATGATCAAGTGCTGGGGCGGCATCAACTGGTGCTGGATGTATCGCGTCAAGCGGTTTTTGATTATCTTTTTGCGTGCATAGATAATCTGTTGAATACGTACAACATTACGTACATAAAATGGGATATGAATCGCGATTTGGTTCAACCGGGATCGGCGGGTGTGGCGTCGGTACATCATCAGGTGCAGGCGCTGTATCGGTTGTTGGATAAATTAAATCACACCCATCCGAATGTGGAAATTGAGTCGTGTTCTTCCGGTGGAGCGCGTATTGATTTTGGTATACTGCGTTACACCCAACGCGTTTGGGCATCGGATTGCATAGATCCGATTGAACGGCAACGACTTCAATACGCGTATTCGTTGTTCTTCAGTAATGAAATCATGGGTTCGCACGTGAGTGTTGAAAAAGCGCACACGACGGGTCGTTCAAGCAACCTGATTTTCCGATTGATCACGGCCTTGTACGGCCACCTGGGGATTGAACTGGCTCTGGATGCTTTAACCGCAGAGGAAGTGGCCACGGTTAGCCATTTTATTACCTATTACAAAACAAATCGAGAATTTTTCCACACAGGGGATTGGGTTCGAATCGACGCACCTGAGCCGTTCTTGTTGTGCAATGGAATCGTTTCCCAAGACAAAAAACAAGCCTCGTTTACGGTGGCGGCGTTGGATCGGTACAATTATTTTATGTTGCCGCGATTGCGAGTAGCGTATTTGGATCCGAATAAACGTTATCGATTGACCACCATCCATGATCCGTGTGCACACCAGGGGCAAATTAAAAGCAATAAAACATTGCAAAATAATGCGAGCGTATTTCGAGGTGAAAGTCTCATGAAAGTGGGAATTCAGTTGCCAATTCTTGATGTGGCCAGTGCGCTTATATATGATTTGTTAGAAGTATAATGTGTTCTGCGCCGTAAGCTCGATTAAATACAAACTTGTTCATTTTTCTTTGAGACACCTCCGTAAATCTCTCAGTTGTTCATAACAGGCCTCTTCGCTCATCACTGCGTTATGTTGAAAATAACTTAAACTACGCCTTGTTGAGCGTATAAATGCAAGGTCACGGTTCTTCACCTGGGCCTAACATGTCACTGTGGCCATATTACACAATTGTTGTTTGCTTCTAACAGAAAAGCTTTTACGGTAGTAGTGATTAAGTCGGTAATTTTTTTATATGGTTATACAGTTATTTATTTAGTTATATTGCAAAAAGCAACAAGTGGCAACGCTATAGATATTTTAGAGCCTTGATATTTCAGAGTCGTAGATGTTTCAGAATAATTACATTTCAGAGTAATAACATTTCAGAGGAAGAGGAAAATTAGTATGAGCGTAGATCCGAATGCACCGCCACGGCTTCCGCCACCACCTCCACCACCGCCTCCACCACCGCCACCACCACCGCCAGAGGTAGATACAAAAGCCAAAGCCCCTGGACCAGCAGATTCTCCATTACCATCAGGAGATGGACTACCAGGAACAACGCCGCCAGCAGGAACACCGCCAGCAGGAACACCACCAGCAGGAACACCACCAGCAGGAACACCACCAGCAGGAACACCACCAACAGGAGCAACAACAACAGGTCTTAGTCACGAACAAGGATCATCATTTACTCCCGCCAGGTTAAAACAAGAAGCGCCGGATCTTCC
>JARRRL010000291.1:0-2829 GCA_037380725.1 Gammaproteobacteria bacterium
GTGAACGGGTAAGAATTGGACTGTTTTGTCTAGCACTATTAGTGTCAGTCATACTGTCAGTCAAGGTGTTCGCCTCGCTTGTTTCCGCGGCTTGATGAGGAGCATGAGGCTTTTCGCCAGAAAGTGCTGCTGACTTTAATTTTCTGTTCTTTCGTATGTTCAAAGCATTTCGACGGATTTTGGTATGCTCATCTTCATTGCGACGCCTATATTCCAGGGGTACTGCCACAAGTTCCCTATCGTGCTTTCGTTTTAACAAAGCATGACAAGTGATTTGGGTATGCTCATCTTCATGAGGAAGCCTGTACTCCGGGGGTACAGAGACAAACTTCCCATTGCGCTTTCGATTAAACAATACACTAAAGCTGATTCGGGTATGCTCATCTTCATGGGGAAGCCTGTATTCCGAGGGGACTGGGACAAGCTTCTTTTTGTGCTTTCGTTCTGACAAAGCACGAATATTGATTCGGGTATGCTCATCTTCATGGGGAAGCCTGTGCTCCGAAGGTACTGAGACAAGTTTCATATTATACTTTCGTTTTGATAATTTGGCAGGCGTGATTCGAGTGTTATCATCTTCATTGCCACGTCTTAGTGCTAGAGGCACTGGAACAAGCTTTTGTGAAAGGGAGCCCTCCTCCAAGTGACCTTGAGTGAAGGCGATACTGTTATGTTCGCCGATCAACTGAACTTCGCCAGAAGTGCTGCTGGGACTCCTGAGATCGGCGGTGGTCGACGTTTCGGCTCTATAAAGACTAGCCGAATATTCACTTAAGTTAGTGCTTAAGTTAGTGATCGGTTGTAGCTGAGAAAACAAGACTGTACTGCTTGCCGGATATTCAAGGGCCGCTTGATGCTGGCTTTGATTCCAGGTTGAAGCGCTAATCTGATGGTTCAATAAATTGTTCATAATTAATTAAGTATTCTTTATTTTATAAGAATTTAGAGCATCAAGAATATGGCATGATGTCTTATAGATTGTCAGCGTACATACGCTGCGGCGTGAAACGCCAACCAAAAACCTACAACAAGAAAGCTTGCATGCTGAATAAGCATTGCAAGAGCACGCGCTGCCGGTGTTGAGGTATAAAGCATGCCAAATGCATGTATGACTCGACTGGCAAAGAAAGAAACAGCCAGCCCAAAAACTAAAGTGCGCGGTCCGTTGGCGAACTCAGTGAGGCCTACAGAAATAGCCGCCAGTGGCGCGTACTCAATAAAATTTCCATGCGCTCTGATTCGACGCTTAAGTGTTTCATCTCCAGAACCATTTGTAGAGTTGTTACCTGCCTTTATACGACGAAGAGAGACTTGAAAGCTCAGTAAAACCATAAGAATAGAAAAAAGGGCAACTAAAAACGAAGTGATTGGTAATGGCATACGATGTTCTCCTGATTCACTACTAACATCGTTGCCACCTGCTCTGTTTGTGGCGTGCAGCTTTGAGATATTGCGGCATAGCCACCCCAAGCGAAACGTAGCATCCAGTATCAGGTCGACAACTTTAGTTATGCGTTACAAGCATGATGTGTCTTATCAAGCATGATGTGTCTTATCAAGCATGATGTGTCTTACTATTGTACATGTACAAATTAATTATGAATAGTGAAAACATCGGGACACCCTCTATCTCTTCACCATCTCACGCTCGATTTAAGCCCCCTAACTTCTACTAAAACGCATAGAATACATACAGAAAATCAAAAATTTCATGCGGTTGCTGTCCAACAGAATTGACATCAACAACTTATAGCATAGAGCTAACTTAAGCCGTAGCCTCTCAATTCACTCATCAGCTCAGAAGACGCACCGCACTACCACGTCGTTTCCCGCTGTATACGCCGACCCCTTGAGGTCATTTTAGCCAAATTATACCTTTTACCTCAAAAGTTACAATTTCTCTTCCTAATTATTCAAACAAAAGGGCGGGGTTCATTTTGATTGATTATTTTTTGCACTATCGATCAAGAAACATACTTTTGCAGACACCTTAAATTATCACCCTATAAATCACGCTAAACCAGGTTCTAAACCAGGTTCTAAACCATGTTTAGACACCCTAAATCATGTTTACAGTCCTTTCAGAAAAATTGGACAAAAATAAGTTTTTTCTGACTTGACTCTATCTCGTCTTATTCTGTAGGATTTGGCACTTTTTAGGACAAGGCATTAAAAAATTTGGAGTTCTTTGGAGTTCGCAACTACACCAATCGTGATCCATCACCGTTTTAAGCAGTTATATTAAAGGAATATCATTCCATGCGTCCAATTTCTGCCTGCAACAAAGCACCACAGCGCCTAGTCCTCATTAAAAATACAGAAAACAATTTAATCAGTGATCTATTTACTCGCACGAGTGACATACCTGGCTCCAGTTACACGAGTGACATACCCGGCCCCAGTCGCACGAATCAATATCAAGATTTGCGTCAGGCCAGTCATACATGTCATCTTCAGCAATCTCAAACCCAGAAAAACGTCACACCTGAACAGCTTGATTTTTGGATTGAAAAAGGCAGACTTTCCATGAATCAAGAAAGGCTCCCGCATTTTCACAAGAATGAAAAAATTGCTAAAGAGATTCGAAAACAGATTGCGAATCAAATTCGCGACTTAAATAATCAAACTATCCAGGATTCACTTACCCTGAAAAGCATTGATCTACCCTTGGCGCTTCAGCAGATTGCATGTATGATTGCAGGAAACCAAGCATCACTTGGCTTTATTCCTGTAAAATCCACTTCTTTTTCCCTGCACGACAGCCGCGACAAATATTCGATGAGCCTTATTGATACCGCCGCATACCGAGGCTATACCGAGGCCATTCAT
>JARRRL010000292.1:0-2798 GCA_037380725.1 Gammaproteobacteria bacterium
AAAAACATGATCGTGGTAACGATGGGTCAATCCGTCTGTTGTCATGGCGTTGTGTCCGAGTTTATCTTGGCGTATACTATACCCCAGTATACATTAATACTGGATCCCATCAAATGGCTCATACGATAAAACAGCGCGAGAAATTGTTGACTCGAGTACGTAAAATTCGCGGTCAAACCGAGGGGTTGGAAAAACTACTTGTTCAAGATGGCGAGTGCAGCAAGATTTTACAGCAAATAGCTGCTATTCGCGGTGCTATCAACGGTTTAATGGGCGAAGTGTTAGAGGGCCATATTCGCGAGCACCTGGGAGCTCACGATATGACGCTCGCTGAGCGCGAGGTGGAAGTCGATCAGGTGGTAAGCGTATTACGCTCCTACCTGAAATAACAGTCTAAAATAACAGTCTAAAATAACAGCCTAAAATAACAGCCTAAAATAACAGCCTAAAATTTTACTCTTCTACTAATGGACTGATCCTGATGGGTCGCAACCAACAGAGGAGATACACCGCATAGAGGAAGTTCCTGATCGGTAGATTGAGAATTGACGAACAAACGAGAAGCAGATGCTGGCCTGTCTCAACCTCTTAAAACTGCCTCATCCACCCAAAAATAACCGACCTATGTCTGGGTTGTCCAGCAGAACCTCACTGCGATCGGCCATGGCCACATGACCCGATACCAGTACACAGCCGATGTCAGAAAATTGAAGTCCTTTTTTGGCGTTTTGTTCAACCAAGATAATCGTTTTATTATCCTGCTGTTGCAGTTCACGCAGTCTATCGAATACCAAATCGATGAAGCGCGGTTCGAGTCCAATGGAGGGTTCATCCACCAGCAGTACTTTTGGATCCATAATCAAAGCGCGTGAAATTTCGAGTAATCGACGTTCTCCACCAGAAAGTACGCTGGCGCGTTGGCGACGTCGTTCTCGCAATCGCGGGTATTTTTCAAAGACCCGTTCAGTGGCTTCCTGAACCCGATGGCGATCGTTCAAAAGAAATCCACCCAAGTATAGGTTTTCTTCCACGGTCATGTCGGGGAATACGGCGTTTTCTTGAAGAATATAAGCAATTCCAGCGGTTTTAAGTTTGTCTTTGGGGCTCAGGTTTGTGACGTCTGCGTCATTGACCACAATGCGGCCTTGCGTGATGTTCGTAAAACCATAGAGTGCATGCAATACGCTTGATTTACCTGCTCCGTTCGGACCAATCAAACACAGCGACTGACCTTTACCAATATATAGATCAATGCCATGCAGTATTTCCAAACGTCCATAGCCAGCTACTAATTGCTCAATACGAATGAATGGCGTGCCAGCAGCCAATTCGAACAGCGCTTTTTGCGTGGGTTTTTGGCTCGCGATGTTCTGCGCTTCCTGCGCCACTTCATCGACAGATAACACGGTATCAACTGTCCCTAATCCGTATCCACTGAAGCGTTTTTCCGATGATGGCTGCGTACACATAGGTGTTACTGCGCTCCCAAATAGGCGTCGATGACGCGTTGATCTTGTTGCACGACCTTGGGTGCGCCCTGGGCAAGCAGGGCACCGTGGGATAAACAATAAATATGCTGTGCTACGTTCATGATCACACGCATGTTGTGCTCAATAATGAGTAATGTAATGCCCAGTTCTTCGTTGGCGCGTTGCAGGCGATCAATCAAACCATTGATCAGGGTGGGATTAATGCCCGCTGTGGGTTCGTCCAAAAGCAGTAAGCGTGGTTCGTTCATCAGCGCCATGGCAAATTCCAGCAGTTTCTGCTGTCCGAAGGACAAATTGCCCGCCAATAAGCGACGTTTTTCATACAGACCCACAAACGCCAGCAAGGCTTCGGCGCGGTCGACGTATTCTTGAGGGATGCGCGACCAAAGCGACAATATGTTTTCCTGTCGCTGGGGTACGCTGATCAGTAGATTTTTAATGCAATCCATCTGTCCGTAAATACGGGTTTGTTGAAAAGTCCGCAGCAGGCCAAGGCGAGCAATTTGGGGTACGCGCAGATGTGTGATTTCCTGACCGTCGAAGTGAACGCTGCCAGTATCTACGGGATGGTAGCCAACAATAGAATGAAACAACGTTGATTTGCCGGAACCATTCGGGCCGATCAGACCCACGATAGCCCCTTCTGGCACATGGAGACTGATGTTGGAGTTGGCCGCAATGCCGCCGAACGATTTACTGACTTGGCGGACTTCCAATAAAGCATTCATGTGTTTGTCACCTTGGAGCGAGGCGCTTGCTGAGACGACCTTTCATTTGAATTTGAAGTGATGTCGGAAGTGGCGGGTGCGTTAACGTCGATCGTTTCTCCAAAGCAGTGTGGCCATCGTTCGCGCACCCAGCCGAGAATACCTTGCGGGAAAAAAACGACAATCATTACGATCAACGCGCCCATTGAAACGCGTTGCCAGCCCAAGAGAAAACTCCAGAACAGCTCTTGGGTGAGGTGAAACAGTGCGGCGCCCAGCACCGGACCCCAGAGTGTGCCTTTACCGCCTAAAATTGACATCAGTATCATCCACACGCCAAAGCTGGAGCCCGCAAAGGCCACTTCACGTGGATCAATAAATCCAATTAAATTGCCCGCCGCAGCGCCCAGCAGAGCGAGAAAAAAAGCGGCGATGCACCAGGTGATGATTTTATATTTCGTGGTGCGAAGCCCCATGGCCTCGGCTTTGTCTTCGTCGTCGCGTATGGCGTTGATCACTAAAGCGAAGCGACTCTGGTACAAGCGACGCAGCGTCAGGAACGTGAGCGCAGCGAGTGTGAAAAAAATGTAATAATAAAAGA
>JARRRL010000293.1:0-2798 GCA_037380725.1 Gammaproteobacteria bacterium
TCCCACTACATCCCCTGTCCCTGTTCGCACCACATGAACGGCGAGCAATGATGCCAGATGACCAAACATCCCTCAACTTATTACTCATCACCAAGCGCACCGCGATTAACCTAGTCACTTTACTAATAGCTTTTTTAAAAAAGGACAGGTGAGACACCTGCCAGCACGAAGTCTGCAGGCTTTACACCTAATAAATATTGACAACCTTGCACTTCATGAATACCATTCTCAAAACAAAAATTCAGGCTCATACCGCTTTAGCAAAAGAACAACGCGACTCACAAGCAACTGTAATGATTGACTTGAAAGCCGCATCTGCATTCTCAGCGAAAAAAATTACGCCAACGCGATCATTTTGCGAGATAAGTCTGCAATAGGCGAACACCAAAACACTGGATCGCTAGGCGTGTTTTTTTGCTCCCTGAACACCAAGCGGAGCCAATCAGGCAACCCACACTAAGGAAAGACCATGGGCAACACATTTTTATCCTCTCACCACATCAAAGACAACTGCAACAATCATTCTCAGGTGATAGAAACAAACAAGCTTCTGCAGACCTTCTCTTTCCCCGAAATCAACCCAGAGCAATCCGAGATACCTCCCCGCATCAGGCCAGCCGTCTTACCCAATCATTTAGTGGCGCCACAGACACGCAAGAACCCCTATATTGATTCATCTCAACCCTTCACGTCTATTAACAGTCCTTTTAAAACAAGCGTCGATCACGCCGCCCAACGCCAAGTCAATGCTCTTTTAACGCACGATGAAAGCACACAAGACCGCCGACTGAACTCGTTATTGACATCAGAGGCGATCGCGGGGCTTAACAAGCTTGGCGTGAGTTTTACCGGCAATATAGACCGTGGCTACTACCTTATTGGCAATGAGACCGGTAGAAAATTACCCATACCGGAAGCGGGAATTCGGTACGCGAGAATTCATTTTCACAATGAGAAAAATATCCTCAAAATCATAGACAATGCCCGCAAGGAATTCTTTCGCTGCAAAGACATGGATCTTGGTCGAATGCACACGATTGCAGAAACGTTATTTCGGACAAGCGTACAGCAATTATCGCCAAGTACACTCAATCATTTCTTAAATCGATACTTTTTATTCGGTGGAAATCCCACCTCGGTATCGCAACATATTGATATTGATTCTGAAGCTCAATCCTGCGTCAGCACAGTTGCCAAAGCATTACAGACACCTTTGCGCGATGTGAGTCGGATAAAAAGACCAAAGATTTTGCTTTATACCACCAAAGGCGGCGGTGGACATTTCGCGCACGCACAGGCGCTGAATCAGCACCTCAAGACCTTGGGGCTCGAAACCGTGGTTATGGATCATGACGGAATCTACTTTGATCCTCTCGCCTACTTAACGAATGGAGCAGCCTCAACGTCCGACTCTTTTAATCGCGTCCTGCAACGCCGAATTGGCTTAGATGGACGCGCACTCAAAAGCGACGAAGAAGTAGGCAAAGAACTCAAATTATACGATTATATCCATAACGTCCTTCATAAGCTCACTGGCGCTAAAAATCACTTTGAGATTGCACGTCACGAGTTAAGCGATCCAAATTACGTTGCTTTAATTGACAACCTACCCTCACTTACCGGCATTGAAGGTGCCGCCATCAGCAATGGGCTACGCTACATTCGATGGCCTACGGACATCGATACGTGGCTGCCACTCTTGGAATCCTATGATGTTATGGATGCGAATCAAGGAAAAATCGCCACCGCATCTGCCGACCCATTCGCTAACCGAGAATTCAGCCTGGAGCATCGCCGCAAAGATAAGCTCAGTAAACCAGGCGACATGTGGCGAAATAGGAAGATTATAGGAAATGATTCTGATGTCGGCGTCGTCAATCCTAACATTCTTGATGATCCAAGGCTGTTCCTTGCAGGCTATCCGATTAGAAAAGAAATCACTAAATTACCCGCTGACGAACGGAACGCCCTTCGATCCCGTCTGGGTCTTAAGCCATCGGATCAGATGATCATCGTTATGCTTGGATCACAAGGAAAACGTGAGCTGATCGATATCATGCAGCAAATGCTGGAACGCCCGACGAAAACTGAAAAAGGGGAAATCAAACTCGTCTTTGCTGTTGGTGCGAATCTTGCCATCAAAAATGAATTACTGAATTTGGCCTCACAAAACAACACTAAAAACATGAAAGTACACATGGCGGATGATCTGCTGGGGACGCCCAATAACGTGCTGGACGCCGTACAAATGAATATGCTTTACAACACAGCGGATCTTTTGGTTTCCAAACCCGGAGGCAGTGTGACAGCAGAAATTTTGGAAACCGAAACCCCAACGTTGATGTGCGCCCTCAATAGAGGAGAAGAAGGAAACGCGTCTTATCTGCTGCGATCCGGGCTCGGTGTCATGCGGGATGAAACGATTCCCTTTGGCGAACAAGCGGAGGCGATTCTGCACGGCAACCCGCTGCAACTGCGCCCCAACTTTAAACTCCCTAACTGGCGAGCGTCCATCGATACATTGCTGGAAGAGTTTATTGGCATCAAAATAAAACCAGATTCAATAGAGCCTCCTGCCCAACAAAACCACCACACCGCGGCCCTTTAACAAGAGGGAAATGCTGTTGCAGCGGCTCCTGTATCGCCAGGTGCCGCGCGCAACACCCATTAACAGACCTCAGGCCATCAGAAAATCAAGGTCACGCGACCTCCATACGAGGCGCATCGCACAAATACGAAAGCGCTTTTTCCAAGCGCGCCGGATGGATCCCCAAACACGGTCGTACCGTCGTCGAGAC
>JARRRL010000294.1:0-2729 GCA_037380725.1 Gammaproteobacteria bacterium
CGTTAGCGGTTTCATCCGGCGCCTTATAATACCCCATCATGGTGGTGGCGCTGCGCACCAACACTTCTCCTGCATCACTGAGTGCAACCATCACACCCGGGTTGGGTAAGCCCACATAACCGGCCCACTGATCGTGTTCGCGCGTACAGTGAGAATACCCCATATTTTCTGTCAAACCATACGATTCAAGAATTTGCACGCCCAATTTTGCATACCATTGCAACACCGACTCCGCCAAAGGCGCCCCACCACTGAGAAACAAGCGTGTTTTATGTAAACCCAACTCTTTCAGCACCATCCGTCGCAGCGCAGAAGAACATACCGGTATGTATAAGATAGCATCGAACAAGTTTTCTGGAATTCTCTCCAGCACGCCTTGCCGAAACAAACTCCAAACACGTGGAACCGCGAAAAAAAGGGTCGGCTGAGCGCGTTGAATGTCTTCGGTGAACGTCTCAAGGCTTTCAACAAAAAACACAGTAAATCCTTCGTACAAAGACGCCAACTCCACCACCAAGCGTTCAGCAACATGACTGAGTGGTAAATAAGACAAAACACGATCGCGAGAACTGACCCGATAAATATCGGAGGCGTGCCCCACCGCACTCGCCAAACTGCCAAACGAGTGCATCACCCCTTTTGGATCTCCGGTTGTACCGGAGGTATAGATAATGGTTGCCAAGGTATCCGCTGAATGTTGTACGGGCTCCGCAATGGGCTCTTGTTCGGCAATTACCGCATCCCAACGATCCACCGACGGATCGTCCAGCAGTGGTAACCCAATGATTTTAATACCTTGCGGTATCCCTTCTCGCTGCGAGGGCCAATTGTCCAGCTTGCCCGCAAACAACACACTGGCCTCAGCGTGCATCAAAATCCGTCGAATCGCGTCTTTCGACAAAGAGGGAAACAGGGGCACCGACACATACCCGGCTAGCCAAATAGCATAATCCGCCATAATCCAATGCGCGCACTTTTTTGACAGCAAAGCAATACGACTGCCAAGCGGCAACATCAAGCTCGACAAATAAGCAGCCATTCGGCGCGCTTCATGGTAGACACGACCCCAGGTGTAAACCCGCATTCGCCCGGCTATCGGTTGCCGCAGATAAGCTCGTCCAGGATGTTTTTTAGCCCGATAAGCTAAGCGTTCCAAGGGCAAGGCACCGTATTCGCACATGGAAGCCAAAAAAGCAGAACGCATAGCTACTGTTGACTGTCGGCAGAGTGCTTGGCCAGAATTGAGTACATGACCAGAATCAGGCGTTACCGCCATATCCCGTTTTTTCTGATGGGTCGTTTGAGAAATCTCTTTCTGTAGAGAGGGTGTTTCGCGTAAAACGGGTTGCGTGCTCTCCATGGACGTGCCTCCCTGCCCTATAACAACTTCCTTTTGTAAATCAACTTCTTCCTATAAAAATAACCACTCCTACAACCACTCTCTTTAACAAACGTTTCCTCGATAACCGTTTCTTTGATATCCGTTTCTTTGAAAACGGTTTCTTTGAAAACAAAGTCCTAATTCATTAGGGTGTCAACCACGACAATGAACACAGCCCACGACCAAAGACTTCACCTTCAATCGAAACGATACCCGCAGTTGGGAAGTGTCGACAATCGCCACCGCAGTAATACTCCACCAACAGCCCAACCAGAGGCTGATGACTGATCAATAAGGCTTTTTCCCACTTCAAGGTATTTAACCACTCATCCACAAGCGGAGCACGCCCCGAGGGCGTCACCCAATCACACTCCTGCGGCTCCACAGTTATAGCACGTTCACGCACGACAATCTCCGCCGTTTGTTGAGCACGTACAAACGGGCTAACAACAACGAGATCGATAGCCGCACACGGTAAACGTGCGCTGGCCGCCGCCACCTCAGCTTGCCCCACCGGTGTTAACGATCGCTCCGAATCCACCGTTGCTTTCGCCTGAGCATCACCGTGTCTCATCACATATAAGGTTCGCCTAGCACTCACAATGACCTGTTCTCCCAGCACGTCAAAACCAGCCGTTTCTTCAACGTATCTTCACGCCAAGCCCGCTCCCGCGCGCAAGCAGACTGGAACGGACGCAATAGCCGTGCAGTACGATGATATAACGAGTAAAAGTGCTGCGATTATACGCGAAACAATCGAGAAGACCACCGAAGAACTGTTGCCGCTAAGAACTGTTGCCGCCAAGAACTGATGCCGCCCGAGCACCAGTGTATACAGTTTACATCCAACGCCCCAGAGCCAATTCAGAGCGTAAAAAATCTTGCGTACCTGCCGGTCCAGCTATTTCAACCGAAATGGGTCCCCCATTGGCTTCCACGGACATTCTGAAACGTAAGAACGGGTTGCACACGCGTTCAACATGAATCCATTCTGAAACCAGCACTAAATCATTTTCAGATGTTCCAAAACGTAATCGATACCCCGACTCCAGCGCTTTCACGTGTTTGATACCATCCAAGACTCGCCCAATTAATTCATTGCGCAGATCCTGAGCCGTCTCAGTATTGAGCCCCTGAGTCATTTGCCAGTCTGTCATAATATTGACCTCTTAATTTGTGATCCGTTTATCGGAAAATTGTCACACCAAACAGCCACCTTTTACTCTTTTCATAAGCACCACCTGACTGATTTAATTTGCATTCAGCACTCGTACTACTCACATCACGTTTTATACAAATGCTCGTACATACTCTTCATACGTAACCTCATGCATATCCTCATACAAAA
>JARRRL010000295.1:0-3553 GCA_037380725.1 Gammaproteobacteria bacterium
TCTTGGCGTAATCCGGGCTATTCTAAAAGCGATAATACTCCCGTGACCTGTATCAGTTGGGACGATTCGAAAGCATATCTTTCATGGCTGAGCGAACAAACGCAGGGGGAATGGCGTTTACCAACGGAAGCGGAATGGGAGTACGCAGCGCGTGCTGGGTCTGCCGCCGCCTATAGCTGGGGAGATCAGAGTCCTGTTTGCGATCGTGTTGCTGAAAATGGTGCGCAGTTCGGGAATTGTGAGGAAAAGGCTCCTGTTACGGTAGGCAGTTACACAGCAAACGCTTTTGGTTTGTATGATGTGCATGGTAATGCATGGGAGTGGGTAGAAGATTGTTATGTTAATAACTATGATGGTGCTCAGACGAATGGTTCGGCACGGAACGATTGTGGTAATCCTGTGTTGCGGGTTTTGCGCGGCGGTTCCTGGAGCTACGAACCGTGGTACTTGCGCGCGGCCTATCGCGGCGACGACGACCCTGCCGGGCGCACCAATGATGTTGGGTTCCGGGCCGCCAGGACAATTCACCCCTTACCCTTTACCGACGTCACACCGACCCCGCAATTGCCAGAGAAAGATGCCGTAGCTACTGAGCTTGTACAGACAATACCCGAAATTCCTGTGCCCAAGATGGTGCAAATTCCGGCGGGTACGTTTTTAATGGGCTGTGATCCGAAGCGGGATGATGTGGAGGGTGGGTGTTTTGACAATGAAAAACCCGCGCATGAGGTTCGACTGAAGAGCTTTTGGCTCAGTGAGACTGAGGTAACGGTTGAGCAATATTTGGCGTGTGTGCAAGCAGGGGGCTGTTCGCCTCCGGAATGGCAAGAGACGAAAAAGAGTCGTTATGAGCAACTGGGTGAGGCATTAACGGGGAAAAATTATCCTATAGTCGGCGTAAGTTGGCGGGATGCGAACGATTATACACAATGGCTAAGCCAGCAAACGGGACAACAATATCGTTTGCCAACCGAAGCGGACTGGGAGTAAGCCGCACGGGCGGGGACGAACACTAGGTGGGCCGGCACGGTAACGGCAGCGGTGTCGCTGACAGGCGGGGCCGGACTGTCAGCGGCACGGGGCGAGCGCGGCGCAAAATACATGTGGGGACTCGTTTGAGTATATCGCTCCCGTAAGCAGCTTTACAAAGAATCCATTTGGTTTATCGGATATGCTTGGTAATGTTTGGGAGTGGGTAGAAGATTGTTATGTGAGTGATTATGAGGGGGCTCCTGTGGATGGTGCTGAGGCGAGGATTGATTGTGGTGATGCGTCTCGGGGGTTACGCGGCGGTTCCTGGGCCAACTTTCCGAGGTACTTGCGTGCGACCGATCGCTACTTCTACGGCGCCCCTGGCTACCGCAGCGATGTTGTTGGGTTTCGAGCCGCCAGGACAAATTAACCCTTTTTTCTTTATTTTTTGTAACGCTGCGTCTAATGTATTAAGTGATCCTAAATAAAGGTGATATTAGGCAAACGGACCGTGCGAAGTAAGGTCGAGTTTCGCCTCCCCTTTTGTTTTGTTCGTAGCCTCTTCTGAGATATCAGTGATAAGTGTAATTTTACCTTAACAGGGAATGGTGAGTTTGGTATAACTCATGCTTGGCAATTTTATCACAAATCAAGTGAGGACGGTTGCGTGCTGAGTTTTGATCTGTTAATTCATTCTTCTTCTGATGACTGTCAGGACTCTGCTTCGACGTTATACCGTTACGAGTTACTTCTCCACGAGAGCGCTGTCCCTTGTTTGCGTGGTCAATTTACCCAGACTCAACTGATGCAGGCCCCGCTGAAGCATTGCGAAAATGGATTACTTGATCTTGATCAAGCGTTTATTAATTTTGATGTCGCTATTTTGCGTGGTTTTGATGAAGCGACTCAGCTTCAAGTAGGCCACTATTTGTACCGCCTGTTGTTTGCCGAAGCACCCTCTGACTTGTTTCCCTCTGAGGAGGAAATCCTGCTGCGCGTATGTTCGGAGGATGCTTTTATTCAGCGCGTACCCTGGCACTTGATGAACTACGGCCAAACGTTTATGGCCCTGGAAAACTGGAGCATTACTGTAGCCGCTCAGTGTGAAGTCACGCCAAATGACGTGACTTTTCCAGCAGCGCCACGAGTATTATTGGTGTGTCAGGAGTGCCAGGCGTCGCCTGAGTTGGCTAATAATAAGGCTCGTGAGCATGCGAAGCAGCTCACTCAGTTTTTACAAAGCCGTTATCAGTACTTTCGTGATCCTCAGGCTTTGACCGACGTGTTGGATTGGGATGGTTTTGAAAGCGCCTTGTCGAAACAGACCTGGGATGTGATTTATTTTTATGGACATGGCAAAGGCGATGCGCAGGGCGCTTCTCTGCTCTTTTCGGATGCAGCGGGTAAAGCCATGGAAGTCAGCATGGTCACGCTCGCGCGTATTCTCAAAAAATCGCTTAATGGCCACTCACTCAGCTTGCTATATCTGAATGCGTGTAACAGCGGTTCCAATGGCGTCGCTGGCTCCGTCACGCAATTGAGCGAGCTTGTGCCGGCCTTGGTGTTGAATCGTACCGAGGCTTTTAATGATTCAGCGCGTGAACAGGCGCAACGCTTTCTGGAGCGCCTTTTATTGGATCATTACCCACCTCATCAAGCCATTACGTATGCTTATGGCTCAGCAGAGTATGGAGCTTCTGTGCGTTGGATGACGCCTATACTCTATCAGCATTATACCCAGTGGGAATTTCCCGATAGCAATGTGCAGCGCTTCGTGAGTAAAGACATGCACTGGCATTTGAAGTTGGATAGGACGGAACAATTCAGTCGCGTGTTCTTGTGTGTCAATGACATGCTTGTCTCAAATCACCCCACCACGTTAGCCTGTTTTTGGCGCGGCGTTCAAGCGCAAGGTGTGGAGCGCTTTCATGAGCGTTTGCCTGTCGAACTGCGCAAGCGCTCCTCGAACATTATTGTTGAAACGTTTTCGTTCCGTTGGCCGCCTCATCTCACGAATCCATACAAAGCTTGGGAAACGATCGTGTGCGAAGGTTTTGGCGTGAGATTTTTACAGGCGCTGCCGGGTAAATTGGAGAGCTTAAAGGTGGGTGAGGCCGGTCAAACGTTGTTGGTGCATTGCCGCTTTGAAACTTTGCGAGGGGAGTTACCCGTCAAAAGCAATTATTTAGTTCAGTTGCTGCACTGGTGGGGTAAAGAGGTGCATACTGAATTGCGTAAACGTGGCGTTTATGTTTTGCTGGCTTTTGCTTACGAACAGGATGCCGATACAAAGCACTTTGGTGAACGTATTCAAGATACGCTCTCTACCGTGAAGCTTGAGCGGGGTATGCGGCTCGAGTTATTGAACGAATTGACCGAAGTAACGACGCGGGATGTGTTAGATTTTTTAGATAGGTTTGAGGTGGAACTGCCTGGTACGGAAGACGAACGTGAGCAGCTTGTCGAGAGCATCGTGCGGCGTCGTAAAGGTAATTATGAGTGCATTCTGAATGAATTACAGTGTATTGTTTCTCAGGCTTATAAACAGATATTTTCGGTTAATTAATCGTCGAACCCAGCC
>JARRRL010000296.1:0-6700 GCA_037380725.1 Gammaproteobacteria bacterium
CTCGGTACTGTTCGATTCACTTAGCGACACGTCATCCTCTATCTTTTATCTTTCTTTTTGTACGACCTCAATACGTTGTACGACCTCAGTACGACCTCATTGCAAAACAGTCCAATGATAAAACCCTTAAATTATAAAACAGTTATAAAACAGTCAAAAACGCGTTTCTGAAACGCAGATTCTCTTCCGTAGAACCTATACTGACGCGTACATGATGCGGTAGACCGTAATTCGCAATGGGTCGAACAATCACACCACGCATCAATAAGTCCTCGTACACGTCCATCCCCGATCGCGCCCCTGTCTCCAAAGTCACAAAATTCGCCACACTCGGGATGTACCCAATGCCGTGTTCATCACACCATCGCTGCAAAATAGCCAGTTCATTCTGATTGTGATCCACCACACGCCTCAGATACGCTTTATCCGTTAACGCCGCCGCTGCAACCGTCAATCCCACCCCCGGTACGTTAAAAGGGGCACGTTCCGTATTCAACCATCGCGCCAGGGCGCGGTGCGCGATCGCATACCCTACGCGTAAATTTGCTAATCCCCACGCTTTTGAAAAGGTGCGAGTAATCACTAGGTTCGGATGCTGGGGCAATAACGCCAAACTCTGGGGATAAGTGGCCAGGTCACAACAGTATTCGGCATACGCTTCATCCAGCACCAGTACCGTCTTTGTCGGGTCCACTACGGCCAGCAGCGATTCCAAAGCACCTTGATCAAACCACGTACCCGTTGGGTTATTCGGATTTGCCAAAAAAATCAATCGAGGCGTTTGCCCCATTTGTTGCCGTTCTCGGTAGACTGTCGCAAAAGCATCAAGATCGTGCGCCCAGTGGCGTGCGGGTATTTCAATTCCCTCTGCGCCCACCGCCTGTACCGCCAATCGATATACCAGAAAAGCGTGCTCGGCGTATAACGCCGATTGCCCTGGATACAAAAACAACCTCGCCAGACCATCCAGCAAACCGTTTGATCCCGTTCCCAACACCACACAATCTGGCGAAACCCCCAGCTCATCCGCCAAGGCCTGCTTCAAAGGCGCGCCATCCCCATCCGGATAACGCGCTAGGGTCGACACGCTATTCACAAACGCCATTTTCACCACATCACTGGGCGGCATCGCGTTTTCGTTACTGGCCAATTTACAAATATCCGCCAAATCAATGCCCGATTCCGCCGCTAAACTCGCCATGGATTTACCCGGCGTGTACGGGACGAAATGATGCCACGTAGGCCGCACTAAAGCGCGCATTTGCTCCACCATCTGCTCACACTCGGTGTCACAACAATCATCACGCATGCACATCGGCTCCCACAGTCTGAGTCCAAATGTTCGCACTCATAATACGGCTTTCGGGTACGAGCCCAAACGTTTGAGTTCGACACTCTCCGCCTGCAAACGTGAGAAAACCGCTTGCACCACGTCTTCCGCCTCATGGCCTTCAAAATCGATAAAAAACACGTAGGTCCAATCGCCATTCCGGGACGGACGCGTCTCAATACGAGTGAGTGATAATTTCGCGTCTTCAAATGGCTGTAAAACCCGCAGCAAAGCACCCGGTCGATTTTTCATTTCCACCAAAATAGAAGTTTTATCATCCCCACAAGGCAAAATGTGTTGCAAACCGATCACGAGAAAGCGCGTGCTGTTGCAGGGATTGTCCTCTATATTACTGGCGTACTGTGTCAATCCATATTGCTCCGCAGCCATATCACCCGCTATCGCGGCGGCGTTCCACTCCGATTTCACGCGCCGAGCGGCGTCCGCATTGCTCGTCACGGGATAACGCTCCACCCCAGGCATGTGCGCATCGAGCCATTTGCGGCATTGCGCCAAGGACTGCGGGTGAGAATACACCCGCGAAATGGCATCCGTACGCGTATTTTCCCCCACCAAGAGATGCTGCCGAACACGCAGCTCAACCTCACCGCACACACGCACGCTGCTGTCCATAAACGCATCCAAGGTGGTGTTCACAATACCTTCCGTGGAGTTTTCCACCGGCACGACCCCAAAATGCGCCGCCCCTGCTTCCACCTCTCGAAACACTTCATCAATGGTGCCCAACGGTATGGTGTTGACCGCATGGCCAAAATGTTTCAGCGCCGCTTGTTGCGTAAACGTACCCGCTGGCCCGAGATACGCAATTTTTAATTGCGCTTCCAAAGCCAAACAACTCGACATGATTTGTCGGAACAGTCGCGCCACTTCTTCGTCATCCAAGGGCCCGGTGTTGCGAGCGATCACACGCTTGAGCACTTCCGCTTCACGTTCTGGGCGGAAATACGCCGTATGTTCTGCCGCTTCAGCCCCCAAGGCATCTTGTTGTGCCCGTTTAATCTTTGCTACGGCCACCGCTGCATGCGCTCGTTCGCTGATCAGCGCCTGTATCTGTTCATCCAGATCATCGATTTTCTCACGCCAGCTTTTTAATGCCTGATCGGGGTCACTGGCCTCAGCACCCGTCGGTAACATCGATTTTTCATCCGTCATGCGCACATCCACCACTCAATACTAGCATTATATAGGCTAGCCCGCATGCCACCCACCGAGCGGTGCCCTTTCAAATTCAGCAAACGCGCCGCTTCCGCCTCACGCAAAAACGTTTGGTTTAAGCGTTCCTCGGCCAACACAAAGGGGATGTTCATCCACGATCGCGCGTTCACCGCGACGGGGTTATGATAAAAATCGTTATTATCCAAAAACGCGTACAATTTTTGCGCTTTACCTTGATTCTGCCGCCCCATGGCCTCAACGCCACCCTGCGCTTCGATCCACTGGAAAACTAAATTCGCAGCGTACACCGAAAACGTGGGTGGCGTATTCACCATAGAAGCCTGCTGCGCTTGCAAATCGTAACGCAACAAACTGGGCAAAGACAGCTCAGGCGCCTTCAGCAAATCCCGACGCACGATCACCAAGGTCAATCCAACTGGACCCACATTTTTTTGCGCACCCGCATAGATCAACCCAAAACGCGACACATCCAGTGGTCGAGATAAAATTGTCGATGACATATCCGCTACCACGGGTACCGTCGTATCCGGTAAAAATGTAAACTCAACGCCGTGGATGGTTTCATTCGGCGTTACATGCAAATAATCGGCATTCGGGTTACAGCGCCACGTTTCCAATGCGGGGACGTTTCGATAACCCGCCTCGGCATCACTGGCCACGATGGAAACCTCACCAAAACGTTTCGCTTCATTGGCGGCTTTCTCAGACCAGACACCCGTCAACAGGTAATCGGCCTGACCACTCACCTTCATGAGGTTCAAAGGCACCGCCGAAAATTGCAGCGTTGCACCCCCTTGTAAAAACAGCACCGCGTAGTCACTCGATATACTCAACAAGTGACGTAAACGGTGTTCAGCTTCCTCAAACAAACCGACCAAGGTATCGGAACGATGCGACAACTCCATCACTGACGCACCAAGGCCTCGATAATTCAAAAATTCCGACTGGATTTGCTGTAACACAGGCTCCGGCAACATAGCCGGTCCAGAGCAAAAATTAAAAGCACGCGCTTCACGCGCCGCTTGAACAACGGGTACCTCACCATCAGGTTGCATCATTCCACCCCATACAATACGCCACCAAGATCAATCTGCATCCTCAGTCATTCAGATTCAGAGTTTACATCGCTGTTCGTATCATCAGCGTCATCGTCTTCAGAACTGTCCACACCAGTACTGTCTGCAGCATTGTCTGCACCGGCATTGTCTGAGCCATTCACATCAAGCACCAGCTCATCCTCTTCTTCTTCCCAGGCGTCAACCCGCTCGATTCCCACTAAGTGTTCATCGCCTCCCAAGCGAATCAAGACAACACCTTGCGTATTGCGCCCTAAACACGAGACCTCATCGACCTGTGTACGCACCAAAGTACCCTGATCGCTGATCAGCATTATACCATCGGTTTCCTGCACCTGAACCGCACCGACCATCTCACCATTACGTTCATTACATACCATTGCGATCACACCCCGACCACCGCGACCTTGTATCGGGAATTCATCCATCACGGTACGCTTACCGAAACCATTGGCGCTGGCGGTCAATACCTGCCCTCCCGCCTGCTCGATCAACAAGGCGATAACACGATATTCATCCGACATCCTGATGCCACGTACACCCCGCGCACTACGCCCCATAGGACGAATGTCATTTTCGTGAAACCGAATGGCTTTCCCCTCACGGGTTAACAGCATCACCGTGTCTTCGCCATTGGTAAAGGCGGACGACCTCTCGCCCCACGCCCCGCTTGTGGAAACTGAAACACTTTTAGCCAATAGACTTTTCCATGGCTGGTAAAACACATGACCATGTCGTGTGTACTCGCCACCAACAAATGTTCGATGTAATCTTCTTCTTTTACCGACGTCGCCGAACGCCCACGTCCGCCTCGACGTTGTGCTCGATAATCGGAGAGCGGCTGCGTTTTCGCGTATCCACCATGCGAAATAGTTAACACCATCGACTCTTCCTGAATCAGATCCTCTACCGTCAGGTCTTGACGAGATGACATAATTTCAGTGCAACGTTCATCACCATAGGTGTCTTTGATTTCATTCAGTTCATCACGAATGACGGACAACATACGCTCTGGATTGGCTAAAATTTGACCCAAATCCATGATTTCATCCAAACGCGTTTGGTACTCTTCGATGAGCTTTTCATGCTCCATGCCCGTTAGTTTCTGCAAACGCAAATCCAAAATGGCTTGGGCTTGGGCCGCTGATAAATAATACTTACCTTCAACAAAGCCAAATTCCGGCCCCAAATCTTCCGGTCGGCATGCCGTTTCTCCGCCTGCTCGAGCAAGCATATCCATCACATGACCCGGTTCCCACCCTTGCGCTAAGAGCTTCTGTTTCGCTTCACCGGTATTTGATGAACTTTTAATCAATGCAATGACCGGATCAATGTTCGCCAAGGCCACGGCCAAGCCTTCCAATAGATGACCCCGCTCCTTGGCTTTCCGCAATAAGAATATCGTACGCCGCGTCACCACTTCTCGGCGATGCGTGAGGAAACATTCCAAAATGTTTTTCAAATTCAAGGTGCGCGGCTGACCATCCACCAAGGCGACCATATTGATGCCAAACACCACTTCAAGCTGAGTCTGTTGATACAAGTTGTTCAACACGACCTCACCCACTTCCCCGCGTCGTAGCTCAATCACCACGCGTAGCCCATCTTTATCGGACTCATCGCGAATCTCTGAGATGCCTTCTATTTTCTTTTCTTTTACCAATTCGGCAATGCGTTCGATCATGCGCGCCTTGTTAACTTGATAAGGCACTTCATGCACGATAATGGTCTGTCGATTGGTTTTTTCATCCGTCTCCACCGACGCACGCGAGCGAATGTAGATACGCCCACGACCGGTGCGGTAGGCTTGCACGATACCCGCACGCCCATTAATAATGGCTCTTGTTGGAAAATCTGGCCCCGTCACATACTGCATCAAATCATCCACACTGAGTGTGGGGTTGTCCAACAAAGCCAAACAACCGTTGATCACCTCAGTCAAATTGTGCGGGGGTATATTGGTGGCCATGCCCACCGCGATGCCCGAAGAACCGTTGATCAACAAGGTGGGAACACGCGTAGGCAGCACGCTCGGCATTTGCTCCGAGCCATCATAGTTATCAACAAAATCAACTGTTTCTTTTTCCAGATCGGCCAACAACTCATGACTGATCTTCGACATCCGCACTTCGGTATATCGCATGGCCGCCGCGTTATCGCCATCGATGGAGCCGAAGTTGCCTTGCCCATCAATTAGGGTGTACCGCATCGCAAACGGTTGAGCCATGCGCACAATCGTGTCGTACACCGCCGTATCGCCATGGGGGTGATACTTACCGATCACATCCCCCACCACACGGGCTGATTTCTTATACGGCTTATTCCAATCGTTATTCAGTTGATTCATGGCGAACAACACTCGGCGATGCACGGGTTTCAGACCATCCCGTACATCGGGCAGCGCTCGCCCCACAATCACGCTCATGGCGTAATCCAGATAAGATTGCTTCAACTCATCTTCGATGTTGACTGGAAGTATTTCTTTCGCAAGTTCTACCATACTTTGATCCGTAATCCGTTCGTAATCCGTCCGAAATTCGTCGTCGCATCACCCTTAACGCACATCAAGATAAATACGCACATCAAGATTAAAGTTACCGCACGAAACCCACCGCACATTCCTTCCCCATGACGGTACACAAGTCACATCACACACCAATCGCTGTAAATTTAATCACACAACAATCACACAAGCAAAAAGGTAAGAGAAAGTGAACAGAACGGCCCTCAAGCCGTCCAGGGGGCCGAGTCAGCACCGGCAAGTGTACCACGCAGCGTCATCAAAATCCTTGTCACAGCGCCTCTCAACGCCATTTTTTTACAGACGCAAGCCCATCACGTCACATCGAACACGCCGACACTAGCTCTCAACATGCGGCTATTTAATAATCACATGTAAAGATATATATGTTGCGGGCGCTTAGCGTTTGCATCGTTTTAACAGAGCAGATTTAATTAAACACTCTGTTACAGGGATGATTCGCGGACCCGGTTCAAACGATCAGCCGATCTCTGAAGCTGAGAAATGATATGAGGTAATCGATGAATCTTTGGCAACCTGAGTCCACTCCATCTGAAGCGGACTCAAGCGTTCGAA
>JARRRL010000297.1:0-3364 GCA_037380725.1 Gammaproteobacteria bacterium
TTGGCGCTCCAGCAAACACGAGGCGCCTTTGGCAGCGTGCCAGGCTAAGGGGGCGGGCAGACCCGGTGCGTGCGGTAGGCAAGGATACGCGTTACCAAAAATCACTTCGCCACTGTGAAACAAACGCCAATTATCCAGCATTTTGTTGTCGCGCAGGTTGTCGCCATAAAGGCTGTTGGCTGCTGCCCCTAACAAGGCATTGCCGGGAATATACTCCAGCGTGTCCTGACCCATTGATATGGGCGCATGGGAGAAAATAAGTGGCTCCAGCGCGTGAATACTGAGTGTCAGTTGATACATCACCTGTTGATACATCACAATGCCTCCTCGCCGAGTAAGCAGGCGCGCAAGCGCCCCATCCCTCGGTGGCGTAGACTGCCCGCAGTGGTCAGAAAAACGAGGGAAGCGCGAATAATGTCGGGCCACTGGGGGTATTCCTGCGACGGTGTGGCCAGTTCGGCATAAAGTGTTAAGGGGACGGCCACTTCGGTCGCGCGCAGACTCCGTGCTTTTGCGACGCCGGATGTTACATCAATGGCGGTGCTGTACAGCACGTGAAATAATTGCTCTTTCAGGGGGTTCTCTTGGGATTTATTTTGGGATTTATTTTGAGATATCGCTAGGGGGTCTTGTGCGGTGCAGTCCTGCGTGAGTCGTTGGCGCACCGGCTCGCTCAGACGAGCGTTACCGACGCTGAGGCAGCCTGTGCGCTGGCTACCTTCACAAAAATCAGTTGTGAGACCGCATCGCGCAGTAAGCCTTTTAACGTGCGTCCGGGCAGGTAGGGCAAACCATCGTGATCGCGCGCGACAGTGGCTTGGGTGTGAAACCCTTGGCCGTGACTGCCGCCTGCGTGCCAATAATCGAGAAAGGTGATTTTCAATAACTGATTCATGCTTCGGCATTCCTGATGGATTTGTTCGCTATGTGGTACAAGGTCAGCATATCGCCCAAGGGGGACCAGCCTTCATTTTTCTTTTCCGGGAATTGTCCTTCGGAAAAATCTTCCTCATCAAGCACCGCTTTTAATTCAGTGTGTACGGCCTCCAGGGCCGAATGGTTTGCTTTTTTGTCTTGCTTTTCCATATTCTTCATGTTGTCCCACCAGCGCTGGTAATTGTGATACGCCAGGCCGGGTGTTCGATACAAGCGATTGGCGAGTGAGCGCAAGGGGCTGGCGGTCAGCGTAGCGTGGGTTTGTAGGTGTTCCAAGGCATTCAGCAGAGAATCAAGATTTGGGAACACGTTTAAGCGTCGTTTATGCCGTAAACGCCAGCACTCAAGCGCAAGGGGCGTCCATCAATCTTAACGGTCATATCGCGTTTTAGTATGGTGTCATACTCATCAAACAAGCTTGCGCCGGGGCGGTGAAAGGCGATGGCTGATGGTATGAGGTTGTGTTGTTCGTGGTCACGATCCTGAATGTTGACTTGCCCTTGTTTTTTTACACGCCCTTGTACTATTGCACGCCCTTGTTTTTTTGCAAAGTCGCACAGGGATTCGGCCAGTTTATAGCTGCCGGAAAAGGGTTGATTGACTTTGACGAAGGCAACGCCCGCGCAAATAGTCAGCGTAGGCGGTAAATTGGTGAGTTGAGGAAAGTCTTTTCGGAGTTGCTTTAAGCCCTTCTTTGACGCTTCTTCGAATGTTTTACAAAATGTTTGGGTAAATTCCATGGCCAGGTCGGCGCGGACAATAATGGTTAAATCATCCCCACCCAGTACTAAGGGGCGAGCGGGCATGATTTGGTTGTAGATGTGTTTGGAGAGCACCCTCTGTGTTGCGGTGCGAGCAGCGGCTTCCCCGGCTTCGAGCAGTATTTTTGAGAATTCGCGCTTTAATTGACAGCTTTTATCCTCATTTTGAAGCGTTTTTCCATAAATATTGATCTGATGCAAACACACGCCGAGTCCATTGCCGTCCGCATGAATGACGGCGACATCGGAGCCGTGGGCGGTAAAATCCTCGTCCATGTTTCTGGGCCAGTGGACTTCTTTATAGGAGCCAAATTTTTCTTCCAGAGCGGAGTCTTCACTTTTCATGGCTTTAAAATGAGCACGTTTCACTGTCATGCTGGCATCCATGAGTTCAGCTTCTTCCCCTGGGGGCGGTGAGGGATCTTTCCTCACGGCGCTGTGCCCGGTGCGTTGATTTAAAACCGTCAGCGGCGATGCGCCTGGCAGGTCGGGGAGGGGGTGATTACGCTGTTGTTGCAACGCGCGATACCCCTTACTCAGTGCGTCTTCCAGCGTATCGCCAGAAGCGACATCGGCCACGCAATTAACGCCAGGCAAGGCTTGTGCGACAAACAGTAACCATAACGCTTTCAGGCGTTGCGCGGTGGCGGCATCGGGGTACAGCGCCACAAAGGCGCCGCCTGCTCGACGAATGACATGCGCTTTGTCGGGCTCGGCGTTGGCTGCTTGCAGTACTTTACCTAAAAATCTTTCAGACCAGAGTTGATCCAACAGATCACTGGCGGCTACCGCATCTTTGAGTTTACCACCTGCGGAAAGATACTCTTGAATGCCATGAATTTCAGTTAGGAATACGGTGGGCATGTTGTTTCAACTGTCCTGGTTTTGGGTTGAGAGTCGAACGTTTTCCCCGATAATGAAATTATTAGGAATCGTCTTTGACTGGGTGAAAGCGAATAGTTCCCTGTCAGGTTCTCTTTTAACGCGTCAAGCCAATTTTTCAGGCTAGCGTGTATCATGATGCCGCTAGTTTCTACATGCTCTTTGCTGGCCGGTAGGGTATCGCATTTTTACTCGCGTATGTCAAATAGCAAAGCTGCACGCTGTTTTTTTCTTGAAAGGCTTTGATATGCTGATGCAAGCTGGATAAAAAATGTTTTTTTGTCGTATTAAGTTTGTCGTATTAAGAATGTATGCTTCGTTCTGGTGGAAATTGGGTGTGGCATCGGTATGGGATTACGTGTACTTCCAAAATGACAAAGATTTCGGTGTTAACTCTGGCGACCTATCACCAAATTCGATTCAAAGATGAAAGATGTTTGCTTCTGATGGGCTTAGCAGTGTTGGATTTTAAGCTGAGATGTTCTATTGTGGTAGGGTCCTTTGCTCGTGGCTGAGATGGCGATCAAAGCGTGTTGATAACCGATTTAATCAACAAGTTAGGAGGTGGTTTTGACAGTAACTTTTTCACTGTTTAAATTTCCAGTTATAAGGCATGTGTTAGTGTCTTGTTTTGTAAGAATAAAAGTTATCCACAAGGGTTTGAACGAGTGCCTCTGATGGCGAGGATTAAGACTTGAACTCTCGTTTTTTAGGCGAGAGGAACCTGTTTGAACGAGTGCCTCTGATGGCGAGGATTAAGACCGCTAGGGCCTTAAGGTACATTC
>JARRRL010000298.1:0-4953 GCA_037380725.1 Gammaproteobacteria bacterium
TTGCGCACTTGCTCAAATTCTGACTTTTCAATAACTTGCCCAAAAATATCAAGCAACAAATCATTTTGGGGATAGCGCTTTGAAGGGAGTCTAACTATACATGAATTACCGGACAACAATCCCATTACTAATGAATAGGAAAAATTAATCGGTATATTAGATGGCGAAATATGCACAACCGTTCCCCAGCCAAACCGCTTGTCCAGTGCTGAAACCGATGCCAGGGCTCTGGAAAGACTAGCCTTACGACAAAAATATCCAAATGTCATCAAATCCGAATAGGTGCGAGCTGCGCTATTACTCAAAATATGACGGGACAATTCTGAAAATAAATTTACAATTATTTCAGCACCACTGGAATAGAAAGAGCCAAAATTATAACTTTCAGCCCAATTACCAGTTTCAAATTCATCCGGCTCAAGTATGGGCATCGCTACACCCTCTAACTTCAGCCTGCGCCAGACGGCCATATATTTTTACAATTGTACCAGGATGACCACAACGACACGTTGAAGCCGATAAAGTACAACCAATATCTTCAGTGAGCAATGAATGTCCTGGGTAGCTTCTTTGTATACTTGAAAAAACTTGAATAATGCCTTCTTTTTCATGATCAAGTGCCAAGTGATCTGTTACATCACGCACCAAAACATCTGACTGTTCACTGGCGTGCAGATTTCCGTTTCTGCATTCCATAAATATCGTGCCTGTCTGTTCAATCATTCCATAATAATTACGAACATCACAGCATCCAGTAGTATTCAATATCTGACTTTTATACTGATCATTGGAAACACTCTCATCTTGAAGTTTCTTCCATCCACCTCCGTGTAGAAAAAACGCATTCGAGAGATCAAGTTTTTTATTCATATTCAGCAATACCTGAACAAACTGTTTCCAAATTAAAAACGTAAACCCAAACACAAAAATGGGCTGGCCACGCTGTTTTTCAATGAATGCCTCCACTCTATCCAAGTTTAGCGCCATGTTATCATCCAACGCAAAACATCGCCCTCGAGAAAATAGTGAAAACCCATTAATCGCCGCTGTGCGGGCTGAGAATTGTTTTTTATCTCGCACAGTGGCTTCAGCATCAATCACCAACATTGGAAATCTGCTTTTTGAGAAGGTATCGGTAAATATCTTTATCAGTGCTTTAGACTGGAGCTGAGCGGTTTCTTTATCCAAGTATATTTTTGAATACCGACCGGAAGTTCCTGATGAAGTCATTATTTTGAATACGTCATCTGGGGCGACACTGAACAGATTAAATTCCTTAAAAGCTCTCACTGGTAAATATGGCAAATCCGATAAAGATTGAATATTAGTATTCGGAAACATAGATAGTGTAAAATCCGAATAAGCCTTACAGCGCAACTTGTGGATATCTGTGAGTTGAATGAGCTGCTCTAGTATCATCAAATATTGGCCTAAATAAATTTCACTACATGATCACAAATAAGCTTCAGATAAACGCTGATAATCTGTTTTACCTGAACTATTCAATGGTATCAGTTGGAGCTCAATATATTTAACAGTGGAAGGATGGAAATTAAAGTTCGCCTTCATGATCGACTGGAGCGCATGCTCTGTAGTTTCTTTATAGCAGATCACAACTTTGTCTTCTTTTCCCACAACAGAACAATGAATATTTTTTGATTTAAGCATACTTTCCAAGTGATCTAAATTAACAGAAACACCCTTGACCTTAACAAATCTCTTTCGTCTGCCCACAATAGTTATAAAGCCGTCCTCATCAATACGCACCTGATCGCCGGTTTTTAATGCCCCTCGAAATTCATCACCACACGAAAGATTTTCAAACGAATGTGCATACCCCAAACACACATTAGAACCTTTATAGAAAAGCTCTCCCTCTCCTTGTGGTTCCAGAGTTTCAGCTATCAAAGCTTGACCGCAAGTAATCGGCACACCAACAGATCCCAGCTTTCTCAAAGCAAACTCCGGTGCAAGGTAAGCTATTCGAGGTGAAGCTTCGGTTTGACCATACATTGTAAAATAGTCCACGCCCGCAGCCGCAAACAACTGTACAAAATATTGAGTGATTTTAGGCTGTAACCGCCCTCCTGCCTGAGTGACACAGCGCAAGTGATTCATAACTTCGATCGGTATTGGCATACGACGTAGTATTTCATAAATAAAAGGCACCCCAGAAAAATCAGTCACCTTCTCCTGCGCCATCAGAGTCCAAAATTCGCGATCCAAAACAGACAAGTCAGTCAATACGAATCGACTTCTTGAATTCAAAGCATTGTGCAAGATCGACAAACCAAATGAGTAATGAAGCGGAAGCAACGATACCGAGCGTCGATCTGCATTCATTTTCAAATACTCACAAACAGCTTTGACGCAGGAGGAGAGGTTCTGCTCACTTAATCGAACACATTTGGGATCACCAGTGGAGCCAGAAGTGGGTAGCAGCAGTGACAGCTCGTCAGGGAACCAAACCATTACGCAATGCACCCAAATATCCCACTACGGTTTCCACATTTTTGGCACACAAGATAACCACAATTCCCCGTGAGGTCCCATGGTAAAGCTGGTCTGACAGTTGAAAAATATCAGAAAAGGAATATTTTATGCCTTTAGACACAAGAAATACTTTTGAATCAGTGTACTTATCTCTATCTTTCCAAAACATATTTAAAACTCAACACCATATTTTTTCATAGTTTCGATTCCACTTTTGTAAGATCCGAAATCCACAATATCATCCATTTCCAGAGCAATATCAAATTTATCTTCAAGTTCGGCCATGAGCGCCATATGGCCTACGGAATCCCAGGCATCAATACTCTGATATTCCAGCGAATCCGTCAATGCATCTCGATCAATTTCAAATACCTCAACAAATGCGGTATCGTATTTTTCTTTATTTGTCATTCTCTCTTCCTTAGATTTTCGTCTATTTAAATACTTTTCTATCTTCGTTTTTACGCGCCACTCTAGCAGGATTTCCTAACGCAATTACGCCATCCGGTACATCTTTGTATACGACTGAACCCATTCCAATAATTGTATTGGAACCAATTTTCACGCCTTCTTTAATCATTGCTCCCATACCTATATAACTTTCTTCTCCAACGGTAACGCTCCCGCCCAGATTAACCATAGAGGAGATAACAGCACTGGCTTTTACGGTGACATCATGACCGACAATTGCCATTGTATTGATTGCAGCATTTTCCTCGATTTTGGCCCTTGCCTGGATCGAACACAACGGTGCAATCACAACACCATCCACTATTTCAGCAGAGCTGGAAACCACCGCTGATGGAGCAATTAGAGATTTTAAACGAAGAGAGGAAGAGCGAACTCGTATCAACATCTTAACGCGCGTGACTGGTTCACCTACCGCAATGATAATGTTCCCATCTCTACACTCTTCCAATGATAAAACGGGATATCCCTGTATCTCATCTATTTTTCTATCATCAATGACAAAAGCTCTGTGATACTTTTCAGCATTTTGCCTGGCCAATACGGCATTTAAAATATCCATGGTTTCAAAGCCAAAACCACCAGCGCCATAAACGAACCACTGATCAGTCTTCAAGTTAAGCCGCTCCCAAAGCTGTCTGCACAATTTTCACAATACCGCTTGCATCTAGGCCATTTTTTTCAAGCCCAAAAGCATAGTCTCCAGTTTCCACATATCTATCATTGATGCCATGAGTAACAATCTTACCGCGAAACTCATGATGCTCATTGATGTGATCTAAAACAGCACTCCCCAGCCCACCAATGCGTGTATGCTCCTCGATAATAAATATTACTTTAGAATTACTCGTTAAATCCTCTATTGCAAATTTATCAAGCGGCTTTATCGTGTGCATATACAAAAGGCCTACATGAAAACCCATATCTTCAAGCGTATCCACTGCCTTGAAGCAATGACCGACTGTAGAACCACTGGAAATTATATTTATATCCGAACAGGGCTTGAGCCAAATCGCTTTGCCAATCTCAAACTCATAATCTTCCTGATAAACCACAGGACAATTGACTGCACCAGTAAGCCTTATATATACAGGCGAGCGCAGTCCAATACAGGCTTCAATTGTTTTATAGATTTCCGAGCAATCGGCGGGAGAGATAATGGTCAATCCAGGTATTGTGCGCATAACAGCAACATCTTCCAATCCATAATGAGAATTACCCAGAAACCCCATAGCCAATCCACTACCCAATGCAACCAGCTTTACGGACTCGTGCATGTAGCCCATATTCATTCTAACTTGCTCACTGGCTCGCATTGAAGCAAAAGGTGCAAACGTTGATGCAAAGACATCAAAACCCATACGCGACAAACCTGCCGCACAACCCACCATGTTTTGTTCCGCTATACCTGCATTAATAAATTGATCCGGATATTCTTTTGAAAATCGATCAAGCCCAGAGGATCGCCCAAGATCACCAGACATAGCCAGAATATTTTTATTTTGAGAGGCAAATGTTGACAAGGCTTGCCCATAGATCGCTCGCACGCCCATACGAGACCAAGTCCTGGCATTTCTCTTATTAATTTCAAACATTAACTGACTCCAAAGCAGTAATGCATTCTTCATAAAGTGAAGCTGTGATCCGATTATGATGCCAATCATTGTTCGCTTCCATGAATGGAATCCCTTTACCCTTAATCGTTTGCGCTACAATAGCCGTTGGAGCATCTGTTGGCGTAGTAACATCAGCCAGTGCATCACGAATCTGATCATGGTTATGTCCATCCACCTCAAGCACGTTCCACCCAAATGCTTCCCATAATTTTGCAAGCTTGATTCTGTGTTCATAGGTCGTAGTCAAACCATCATTTCTAAGATGATTCTGATCTACGATAGCGACCAGATTCGAAACATCAAGCTCAGATGCCAAAGCAGCTGCTTCCCACACTGATCCTTCATTACATTCGCCATCGCCCAACAAGACAAATAC
>JARRRL010000299.1:0-2651 GCA_037380725.1 Gammaproteobacteria bacterium
ATCGATACCGACCCACAAGCCGCTGAAACCGTCGTGGAGGATCTAGCTGAAGTCTTTCGTGCGAGTTTAAATGAAGTACAAAATAAAGTGCCGTTACAAGAAGAAATCGATCTGTGTCGACGATATCTCAATATAGAGCAACTGCGACTGGGTGCACGACTGGAAGTCATCTGGGACATCCCCACCACACTTGCACCGAACAGCACCATCCCCATGTTAACCATTCAGCCCGTATTAGAAAACGCCATTCATCATGGAATTCAACATCTTCCTGAAGGCGGAGCCATGACCATCCGCATACGTTTTGATGGGCCTTGGATTTCCATCAAGATTAGAAACCCGATCCCCAACACAGCCGTACAACGGTCACGCGGTAATCACATCGCTCTGGACAACATCCGCCATCGACTCACGGCATTGTATGGTGCCAACGCGTCGCTCAAACAGCGCATCGAAGCCAGCTGGTTTTGCGTAGAGATCCGTTACCATATGCAAACCACGATCACGTGAGCACAACACAAACACTTCTATCTCATAGAGCCATAGATCCAAATGGGATGGCGTTTCGCAACACCTTTCGCTATACGTTACGGGTTTTACACGATTCTCTCACCCTGTTCTACGCCAACATTTCCGTCAGCAACTTTCTGATCGTACGATGGGGTGTAAAACCAGTTTCTTTTAATAACTTAGCGCCATCCCCAAGCAAATGCGATACTTCATTATTCCTTACAAACAGAGGATTAACGTTTACCTTGACCTTCCACCCTGATATAGCCTCACACAAGCTTAAAATTTCTCGTACAGAAACCGCCTTTCCCGAACACACATTATACACTTCACCAGACCTGCCTTTTTCAGCGATCAAGCGATACGCTAACGCCACGTCTCGCACATCACTGAAATCGCGCGACACATTGATGTTCCCCAATTCAATGACGGGCATTTTGTCTTTAAAATGAGAAACAATTTTGGGAACAATAAATCGTTCACTCTGCCCCACCCCCGTATAATTAAAAGGGCGAACGAGACGAATCGGCAGACGATCAAGCCACGTTTTAGCCATGTACTCCATCGCAAGCTTACTCACTGCATAATCATTGCAAGGCGCGGGTAACACCTCTTCACATAGACATCCGGCTTGGTTGCCATACACATTCGCTGAACTTGCCAACACCACAGCACGCACCTCTGGCGCGTGCCGATCCAAAGCCGCCAAGAGATTGCGTGTTCCGATGATGTTCGTTTGGTACAATTCCTGAACATTCATATGCGAAACCAATGCAATGCCTGCCAAATGTATAACTGCATCGATTGATGTCGTTTGTATTTCCGCTTCAAGGCGCTCCACGTCTAATAAATTACACGCTAAACCACAGACCTCGTGCCCCCAGTTTTCGAGCTCAGTTTTAACGTAGCGGCCCGTAAAACCGCGTAAGCCTGTAATCAGAAATTTCATAATACCGTTCCGTCCCGAAAAATTCGCAACTCACTTAACATTTGCCTGTTAGCTAAACATTTTTCCATAACGCAAAAGTGTAATCAAAAACACATTTTATATCAAATCAAGATGTTACATCTAAATTTCAAGCGCTGCAGGCATACATCGATAAACTGAATTTGATAAGCCTTTTGATTTATAGTTGGCCAAATAAGACGCAATAGTTCTTTTCCTATAAAAAATTTAGAAGTGGATACGCGAGGTTCATTCAAATATTAATTTCACTTTGATATCGATTTTCCCCACGTTAATGTTTTTTTGTATTTCGATAACCCCACATGCGCCACGGCCTGTTTCAAAAAGCGAATCTATTCAAACCGTAAAATTGCACTAAAACGAATCCACGTTTTATCGTGGCAACGCGACCCCATGCCTGTATTAACATGAACAACGTCCTCTACCAAATAATAAGCCAACACGCCCCTTCCCTCTTATGACTTTCTCTCCGCCCCCCCGTGAACACGACACATGGCTACTTTAACCGTCGATAGTAAATTATACGCAACCAATGCCAAAGTAATTTGCGCAAAGACTGGCCGTGCCGAGCAAGAACCTGACGATGGGTTACCCCATATGGACTACGAGCCAAGCTCTACCAAAGGAAATATATTTTTATTTTCAACATGTTGCATGCTTTTTTGCCCACGCTGCTGGCAAAAAGAAGGTATCTCATTGCTGCAATTGGTTTCTTAGATTATCATTTCTAACCGATTGATAACAAACAGTGTGTACGATATAATTGGTCGCTACTTCCCTGTGTACCTATGCATCCCTTGCTCAATCTGAGGAGCCTCTGTTTTTTTATCATAAATGTAAAACCAAGAGATTGAGAAGCATGTTATTTGAGAAAGTGCTTAATCGCCACAAGAACTCTTATATTAACGACCTGGTATTTCCAAGCATAATTTTCCCAGCATTGATGATCACGGGGCTCTGCTTACTGCTACTTATACCCGTTCTTCTTTATCTAGGAAGAGATGTTTTTTATAATTTACCCAGCCTCACATTTGCATGCGGCTCATCAGGCATGGGACTCATTGTTGGCAGCGTTTACGTAGGACACTTTTGGGGTTTAATCAAAGAAAAACGCAATGGTGTCGTTAGGAAAAATTATAATGCGCTCATGAATTGGTATATATTTGTATTAATA
>JARRRL010000300.1:0-2648 GCA_037380725.1 Gammaproteobacteria bacterium
AATGAAATTTTTATGTAATTATCATAAGTTATAAAATTATGTTATTATTAATATGTTATGTTATAATAATTATAGAATAGTTGGAATCAACGCTGTACAAGGTGGTCATCATCTCAGGCTGGAGCCTCACTCCTGTGGCCATCGCCATTGCCCTCACTGTCAGCACCATGAAAGTCTGCAGTGCCTGGAGCGACAACTACAAAACCGGGTGCCAGCCATTTATTTTCTGGTAACCTTTACGCTGCCTCAAGAACTGCGCGAGCTGGCGTTTCAGCACCAACACGTCATCTATTCAGCGATGATCAATGTGCCTGGCAAACGCTGGCAACCTTCACGCACTAGGACAAACAGTTGCAGGGTACACCAGGAAGCGGTTGCCGTGTTGCACATGCCCCCACACGTCGTTTGGAATACCATTCGCACGTCCATATTGCGATACCCGGTGGCGGTGTCCATCGTGAACGACGTGAGTGGCGAAAGGTCTAAGGCGATTATCTCTTTAACGGTACAGCGTTGGCTGTCGCATTCCGGGGCGCGTTTCTCAACACGCTTAGTCAAGCTGGATTGAACCCGGACACTGCGCCCAGACGCAACGCCGAAAAAATGGGTGGTTCATTATTGACACAATTGTTAGCAAGACACAACGCTCGAAATCTACAAAACGGCTATTTATTCAAGCTTATACGCAAGTTCTTTAATTCTTGCGTAATAGCACCTCCAATACCCTCTACGCTAGCCTGCAAATCTTTAAAGCCCGTAATAATTGCTTCTCTCGTACGCCTTTGCTCCCAAATATTTGCGAAATCGCGATGGCTTTCACCGAGTTCTCGTAGATCTTTGAATTCACGCAGCTCTTTATCTACAAGTGGAACCATGCTCATATTTAAAATGGTAGATGGAAAATTATGCTCTGCGTCTATTTGTCTTACTTCTCGATAGTAATCTTTTTGAACATGCTTCAGCATACTAACTTGAGTTTTGTACTCATCAAAAGATTTTGTAATTGACTCAATCATATCCCAGTACTGGCCAAACAAATTACGATTATATTTATCTTGCGCGCTATTCATTTTGGAGACTATTTGATTTCTTATAGTCCCACATTCCTGACAATATCTTTGGTTTTGACTAATAATTGAATTAAGCTTTCTTGTTTTTTCAATCGGCCAATTATCTTGGTGCTCTTTCGCTTGGGAATAAGCTTTATCTCTTCTTTCAGTTGCTTTTACAGAATTAACAATTCCGGTTATAACCAGAATCAAAAACAACCACCCGGAAACAGATAAGTGCCACTCGCCAGAGAATATCCCTAAGACTGCAAATGCAATTGGCACTCCTATCACGCTTTTAAATGCGGTAGAAAAAACTTCACCCCAATCGACGAAATCCCATACATCACCTTTCTGAATTCTGGGAAGAGAAGATAGATCAATTTTGTAATCCATGCGGACATCTCCGTCTAGTTGCTAACGCCTCGCTCACCCGACGAAAACCGCGCAGCGGTTTTTGGTCGGGTGAAGCGCCGTGTTATGCGTTCTCATAGTTCGACACCTCCACAAGATTCCCGTCCGTATCACGGAAGTATGCCGAGGTAATTGGACCTACTGCGCCGGTTCGCTGAACCGGACCTTCCAGAATTTCAATATTGTTGGCGCGAAGGTGGTCGAGCACTTGCATGATCGGAACTACAGTTACAAAGCACAAATCAGCTGATCCCGGAATCGGGGTTTTCGCTTTTGGCTCAAATTCATTTCCGTACTCATGCAAATTGATCTTCTGCGAACCGAATAGTAGTGCCTTTCTTCCAGTTCCGAACGTCGTGACTTCCATGCCAAGCACCTGCGCGTAGAATGCACAGGTTGCCTCGATATTCTTGACCGTCAGAACAATGTGATCGATTGATTCAACTTTCATGACCGTACCTTATTCTCTGCGCATAACGCCGTGCACAACGGTCGAGCGATAGCGGGGTCCGGCAGCCGTAGGCTGCATATTGCAGAAAATGTATCTCTGCTTTTGTCTCTTTGCTATTGTGCTTCCCGTGAACATGTATTGGTTCGCGTTCATTGCTATAGAAGAACAAAACTATTCCAAGTTATTCGTACAACTTTGGCATAAATAACTCCTTTATTTGGATTATTGGTTTGCATAACAGTTTATTCATCATCAGATTTGCCCCTTATCCCGGATCAAACCATCGATAATTTATCAAAGCAAATATCTGAAACACCATTTATATGAACCAGTTAGACCATCTACACTGATGCCGTCAGTCCACCAGCTTTCCCTGAAAAAGCGTCAAATCCGACGGCGATCTCAGATATTCAGTAATTTTGGACGCATATCCCAGCAAATATCTGGGATATGCATCACGATGTATGATTTTTGTGCTAGCACCTTAAATCATGCCTGTCCCATTTGTGTCAATCCCGTCAAACTTGACTTGTATAGACTGAAGTTATTCTACATCCATGTACCACGTAAACCCTGGATGAAACTCCATCTAATCACGCCCCTCCAAAAAACCCAACGTCCAACGCCTACCCGAAATTCTCACCGTTGAGAAGGTTCAGCAAGTGCTCCTGCGGAACCGGGTGCTCAGCTACCACGTCTTTTTTTCATCACCTGTAGCCTCGGTTTGCGTTTGA
>JARRRL010000301.1:0-6846 GCA_037380725.1 Gammaproteobacteria bacterium
GCGACAATAACACGTTTTATATGAGATCAAAAAAACTACAGCCTTAAACCAGCCTATGCCTCGCTATGGCAAAGCTCAGACTCACTTCACGAGGAAACAAATAAATAGTGAATACATATGCGCATTGCATTGGCAGATCATAAATCAGTCTAAATGAAAAGTAGGCTAATTTAACAAGTAAAGCAATGTGGTTAATAGCAGACAGCGGAATCCGAAGCATCCAGCCGTATGCTTTGTTAATTTAAAATTATGAGAAAAGCGTTCGGGGTATCACGGCAAGCGCACACACCGAAATACAACTTGTCTGACTTAGAAGATCATCGCTAGGTGCAAATCCGTCAACACTCAATCCAGTCGACATTCTGCTGCGCGCGCATGCGCTTCCAACGATTCTTCACGCGCTAAAGTTCGCGCAATATTGGCGCAATGACGCCCGCCGGATTCCGAGCACTTCACCACTGAGCTGCGCTTTCGAAAATCGTCTACACCCAATGGCGAGCTGAATCGTGCACTGCCGACTGTCGGCAACACGTGATTTGAACCCAAACTGTAATCCCCTAACGCGACAGCCGCACGTGAACCCAACAAAATAGATCCCGCATGACGGATAGCGGGTAACCACGATTCCGGATCGGATACCATTAATTCAAGATGCTCTGAGGCGATTCGATTCGCACACTCAATCGCTTCTTCACGATGCCGCACCTGCACCAATGCCCCGTGCTCTGTTAAGCTTTTTTGTATAATATCCGCCCGGGGTTGGCCGGGCACCTGACGCAATAATTCCTGGTATACGGCATGGATCAACGGTGCCGAACTGCTCACTAAAATAGACTGTGCCATGACATCGTGCTCGGCCTGCGCCATAAGATCCCACGCTACCCATTCCGGGTTGGCATCCTCATCCGCCACAATCAGCACTTCAGACGGACCCGCCACCATATCAATGCCCACCGTTCCAAATACAAGCCGCTTGGCTGCCGTCACGTATTGATTCCCAGGGCCAACAATTTTATCCACCTTTGGCAGCGACTCGGTACCAAATGACATAGCCGCCACAGCCTGCGCGAAACACCTGCCACTTGAGCAGGAATCGCGTTCATCAGCACCGAAGAAGGATAACTGGCTAATCCGCCCGGTACGTATAAGCCGACACGATCCATGGGGGTATAGCGCTGCATTAACGTGTTGCCCCATTCATCCTGGAATGACCAATCGGCTTGTACCTGGTGTTGGTGATAGGCTCGAATGCGATCGGCGGCTTGTTCTAGTGCTGTTCGAACATCATAAGCAATGCCACTCAGTGCACGGGCGCGCTGTGCAGGGGGCACCCACAATTGTCGCGCATGCGTCAACGATAAACGATCAAAACGCTCCGTGTAGCGCAACAGTGCCGCATCGCCTTCTTCACGCACCGCATTCAAGATCGACATAACGACGGAAAAAACCGTGTCCCCGGTGCTCACCTCGCGTTGTAACAAGCGATTAAGCGATTCAGAAAAATCCGCATCAACAGTTGTCAATCTTGTGATGTCCACAACTGACCTCCATCCACATCAACAATATGCATCAACAATACGCATCAATAGAGCGCTAAAATGCAAAAAACACAAAAAACATAAAAAATGAGAAACAAGATCAACATCGCAGCGGCACGAACGCCAAAAGCTTCAGCCCCCCATCGCTTTGACTTGTTCGGCTAAATCCTGAATCACACTACGCAAGCGCTGATTGCGCCGCTTCATGGACGATTTATTAACCACCAAACGAGAGGTGATTTCCATAATCAATTCAGTTGGCTGCAACCCATTGGCTATTAATGTTTTACCCGTATCCACCACGTCAACAATTTTGTGCGACAAGCCCACTAAGGGTGCCAACTCCATCGAGCCATACAGTTTAATGATATCGACCTGCTGACCCTTTTCCGCGAAATAATTGCGCGTGGTGTTCACATACTTTGTGGCCACACGCAAACGACCGTGGACAGGTGGCTTATCATCGGGCTCAGCCACCATCAACTTGCATCGAGCAATCTGCAGGTCAAGGACTTCATACAAATCTGAACCGGTTTGCTCCAATAAAACATCTTTTCCAACTACACCAATGTCAGCCGCGCCCTGTGATAAAAATACGGGCACATCCGTAGCGCGCAATACCAACAAGCGCACATCAGCATGGTTCGTGGGCAAAATCAGCTTCCGAGAAGTCTCGGGTGACTCCAACGCTCGAATACCCGCCTGCGCGAGCAATGGCAGCGTTTGTTCTAGAATACGACCTTTAGAAACAGCAAAAGTAATCATGATGTCATCACAACGTGGTCCGTCAGTACCGTAAAGCAAGTACCGTAAGGAGCACTTGCTTCCACATTCTATCGCCTAAAATCTATCGCGTAACCCGACGAATGTGGGCCCCCAGATTTAGCATTTTTTGTTCAAGCCGCTCATACCCTCGATCCATATGATAGATACGTTGAATCTCGGTCTCACCGTGAGCCACTAAGCCTGCTATCACCAAACTGGCTGAAGCGCGTAAGTCCGTAGCCATAACCGGCGCACCAGTCAAAGTCGGCACCCCTTCCGTTACCAAGGTATTGCCTTTGACCACAATTCGCGCTCCCATACGCATCAATTCTTGAGCGTGCATAAATCGATTTTCAAAAATCGTCTCGGTAATCACACCGGTGCCCCGAGCGACCGCATTCAACGCCACAAACTGTGCCTGCATGTCTGTTGGGAAGCCCGGGTAAGGCGAAGTCGTCAAACTGACTGCTTTGGGTTGCTCACCAGCCATATCCAGTTGGATTTCACGTTCCCTCACGCTCAATTGCGCCCCAGCCTCTTTCAACTTAATCAATACGGCATCCAGCAAAGCGGGATCCACATCTTGTACCGTGATTTGTCCACGCGTAGCGGCTGCGGCCACCAAAAACGTACCTGCTTCAATACGATCTGGAATCACTTTGTGTGTGGTTCCACCGAGCTGCGACACCCCGCGCACAACAATTACTGCCGTGCCCGCCCCCAGCCCCCATAGAAATCAAATAATTTGCTAAATCAACTACTTCTGGCTCACGCGCCGCATTTTCTATGATCGTCGTACCCTTGGCCAGCGTCGCCGCCATCAGCAAATTCTCTGTCCCCGTAACCGTAACCATATCTAACACCAAACGTGCACCCTGCAAGCCCTGTGGCGCCCGAGCAAATATGTACCCCCCTTCTACGCGAAGTTCGGCACCCATTGCGGATAACCCTTGCAAATGCACGTTCACCGGACGACTACCAATCGCACAACCACCTGGCAACGACACTTCAGCTTGCCCCCAATGGGCCAGCAGAGGACCTAAGACCAAAATGGAAGCTCGCATGGTTTTTACCAGGTCATACGGAGCGCGATAACCGCTCAATTCCGAAGCCGTCAAGGCAACCGTTCCCGGTTCGCCACAGGCCACAGAAACCCCCATGTGCTCCAACAAAGCCAGTGTTGTGCTCACATCTCGCAGTTGCGGTACGTTGTGTAAAGTAACCGTTTCGGACGTTAACAACGAGGCTGCCAAAATAGGCAGACTGGAATTTTTCGCCCCAGAAACACAAACTGTCCCACACAAGGGATTTCCGCCAGATAAAACAAAGCGATCCATCGGACAGCTTGCTCCTATTTTTTTGTCTCATTCACGTGTTTTTTGTCTCACTCACTTGATCGGGCGTAAACGTTTTCATACTCACGGCGTGCAAGTCCCCACTTTCAATAAAAGGTGCTAAGCATGCATAAACCCGCTGCTGTCTACGCACAGGAGGCAAACCTTCGAAGGCCGAGCTCACCACTTCCAGTTCAAAACGGCAACCTTCACCGGAAACGGAGACGCGCGCATCACCGAGCGACTGGCGAATCGCTTCCACAATAAGTTCAGAATTCAAACAGACTCTCTCCTCTCATCATTGACCGTCGCATCGCGTTCACAACTCAGCCACTTTTGAACTCCATGTCCGAATGACATCATCAATATTGCCTTTATTTTTACGCAGTGCTTCGCTGAATTGATTGCGAAACGTCAAGCCAATATTGACACCATTTAATATTAAGTTTTCCACCTTCCATCGACCGCTCTGGGCCTCATACAGTGCGTATTCAACGGGATAGACATCACCATCAGCCGTGCGAATGTGCATATCCACTTTCGCGCGTCGACGTCGACCTTCCTCATCAATACCTTCGAAAGGCTGAATCATAATCTTTTGATTTGAATACGAGGACATGGCCGAGGCATAGGTATTGATCAAACTTTCTCGAAATACCGTGGCAAAAGCCTGTCGCTGCGCTGCTGAGGCATACTGGTAGTGTTTAGCCATGACCCGACGAGCAATTAGATCAAAATCTATCATAATGGCAAAGGTCTGTTCCACCACCTCTCGAGAAAACGCTTCGCGCTCTTTATCGCTTTCCAATGCTTGATAATGTTCTAACTTTTGGCAGAAGCAGGAGCAGTGGTCAACGATGAGGTCGTCGTCGCCACGGCCTCTGGATCAGCCATCGCGAGATTGATCAAACTGAACCCTGAAATAAAACCCATCAAAACCACATTCAAAACCACACTGAAACTTAAAAAAGCGTTCGCGCGTATGATAAGCGTCTTCAAATTCACGTCTAGCTCCTAATCGCAGTCAGGCTCTCTGCCTCAGATTTGTACCCTTTCAGGCACCGGGACCTCGACAGATCGACAATACAAGACAATATTAAAAACAACCGTATTCTATACAACAACACATAACAACATACAGCGACAGATCCATGCTCGCCTCAAACAGTTCCTCAATCGTGCCCCCTCGCGACCTCAGCCCCGTTCCACAGGTGGGGATTGTACACCAGCCGCCAACACGCTGCCGAATTTCAGAACGAGCACACATCAACTCAACTCAGACACATCAACCCATCCGGTCGGGTGCACAACAATTGGACACGTAAACCGTATCATCCATCTGCCTGTGTGATACCATCACCTCCCATGTAACACCAAACCAAATAGGTAACACCAAATAGGTAACACCGAATAAAGAAACAGAAACAATGCCGCCCACACCTGTACCATCGATGCAGGAGACCATCAATGCAGGAGACAAGCATGTTGGCAACAACTCGCCATAAACCGCGAATTGACCTCGACTTTGACTTCATTGCCACAGGCAAACGCGTCCTTAAAATCGAACAATTAGCCATTGATAAAACAGCACGTCACTTGGACAACTGTTTTGCGCAAGCGTGCCAATTGGTGGCGCGCTGCACCGGTCGAGTGATTGTCATGGGGATGGGGAAATCCGGCCACATCGGACGAAAAATTGCCGCCACATTGGCCTCAACGGGAACCCCCAGTTTCTTCGTACATCCTGCTGAAGCGGGCCACGGTGACTTGGGTATGATCACCAGCAAAGACCTTGTCATCGCCCTCTCTCACTCCGGCAACACCGAGGAAATCATTACGATACTACCGCCGCTTAAGCGCCTGAACGTACCCGTGATCAGCTTCTGCGGCGACCCACAATCCGTGCTCGCGCAATCGGCGGATGTCGCGGTCAACATCGCCATTGATCAAGAGGCGTGCCCCTTAGGCCTTGCGCCCACAGCCAGCACAACCGTAACCCTTGCCTTGGGGGATGCCCTGGCAATCGCTTTGCTTGAGGCGCGCGGTTTTACCACTGATGATTTTGCTTTCTCTCACCCCAGCGGCAGCCTTGGACGACGATTACTGCTCAAAGTCAGCGATGTGATGCACAGTCATGACCGTCTGCCTCTTGTCACTGATACCGTCACCATCAAAGAAGCATTGCTGGAAATGACCGCCAAAGGGCTTGGCATGACCATCGTGGTGAATGATACTGGAAGCATTGCTGGCTTATACACAGATGGCGATCTGCGCCGCAGCCTGAATCAAAACTGGGATATTTCGACCACACCCATTAAACAAGTGATGACGCACAATCCAAAAACCATCAGCCAGAACGCCCTAGCCGCCGAAGCGTTACACCTCATGGAGAAACACATTATTAACGGTTTGGTTGCCGTCAGTGAGGACAATCGCCCTGTGGGCGCCTTAAATATGCAGGATCTAATTCGTGCTCAAGTTGTCTGAGGTTTTATCGCCACTGAATCGCCACCGAACAGCATCGGTTTACGTTAACTGGAGTCGATCTTAATCAATCAACGATTGATAACACAAACCAAGGAAATCGGCGTGTCTGACGACAAACTCTCCACTCCACACACTCAACGCGGTCGCCGCCGCCAACCCCTGCTGATACTATTAGCAATCGTATGCGGCGGCACGTTTTGGTTTGCAAATTGGGATTCCGAACGACAACCCCACTTGTCTCCCAGCACAGCGTTACCCGATTTTGTGATCAATAACTTTATCTCACACACTTATACGGAAACGGGCAAACGGTTGTATCAGTTAAGCGCGACGAAACTCACGCATTACGAAAAAACAGATGAATCGTATTTGGACGATCCAGAATTTCGAGCCGAGCCGGGAACCAGCCAACAAGGCTGGCGCGCCACCGCCGAACAAGGTATTGCTGCAGGCGGCGCCAATCACATCAACTTGCAACAAAACGTCACATTAATCACAGACGGCACGCCTTTGACCACCTATCGCGTGTACACCGATAACTTAGACTTATATCCAAATCAGCAGCTCGCTCGCACTGACAGTAAGGTACGCGTAACACAAGCTGATCATTACATCACCAGCACCGGTTTCGACGCCAATTGGGGCATCGGTGAGTTAATACTAACCCAAGACGTGAAGAGCCACTATGAAGCCACACGATAGGCCTGAGCCATTTCTAAAAA
>JARRRL010000302.1:0-1449 GCA_037380725.1 Gammaproteobacteria bacterium
TAACCAATTCAGCACCCAACGCATCCGCGCCGCGATGTGTTAAATTATGAATAGTGGTTACAATGCCATTCTGGTAGAAATCACCCATTATTCACTCACTCCAATTTTTTCATTGAATTTATCAAACCCGTTTATATTGTGTTTGATGTCTCCGTTCAATCATTGGCAAGACTGCCCGGCACCAACTCCAGACGAATCATAGCCTCACGCCAACCTCGAGGACCCCACTGTTCCGTATACAGCAACTCAGGATTATTCACCGCTCCCCTCAATGCCTCACTGTTCACACCACGCACGATCACAGCCTGATCCGCTGCGTTTAACATTTCCACATCGTTGTGACTGTCCCCCAACGCGACACTGCGCACACGAGCGAAAACAGCTCCCCCATCAAGCTGTCGCGCAGAACGATATTGTTCAATAAGCCAACGCAAAGCCACACCTTTATCAGAAACACCTCCTACATGCAAAAACCGTCCACCACGTAAAACACGCGCCCCACCGATTTTACAAGCTCGGATAAAAGCGTGTTGATGCTCTGCGTCACCTTTCCATAATACGGGTTCACTGTACTCACGCTGTTGCGCACGCACCGCCGCATCCCAATCCAGTCCTGTAGACGCCACGACATCTTCTGTGCTCATTTGCGCAAAATGGATAAATGCCCCCGAAAAGGTTTTCTTTAAAGAATCCAACAAGGTCAACCAATGCTGCCGAGGCGGTACAAAAGCGTATTTCCACATACCGTCTGAAGTCGACGTGTATTCCGACTTTTTTTCAAACAAGCCTTCCGGTATGTACACTGCCGCGCCATTCTCAACAATAAAAGGCTGCCGCAAGGCCAAGGCCTCTCGCAATGGTAATAATTCAGCACGCGTTTTACTGGTATTAAAAATAATGGGCACACCACATTGTCGTAAATACATCACCGCAGGTAACGCCGCCTCAAAACAATACGTGCGATGATCCAATAACGTGCCATCCAGATCAGTAAAAATTACCGTTTGCTCCGCCAAAGGTCAACACCCCCTCTTGCACCAGTCGACCGCTTGCCGCTTGAATTCGGCGATGTGAATCCAAACGAAAAACCACATCTGCTCGCCTCGGCAGACAATTCAAGTTCTGCTGCGTCACCCGTTGATAATGGGCCACGAACTTTTTTATTTCATCTTGTGTCATCAACCCTTTCGCAGCGCCCTTTCCCGATTTGAGCACCCTTGCATGTAACTTTTTCTCCTGCTGCCAGCGCCAACGCCACACGTCATCAAAATGAGGCGCTTGCAGGAAAATCAAACTATCCAGTCGATCGAATAACTTTCGGTACGGGCCATCGAGTTGATCATTCACATAGGTACGCCAAATGCGCTGGGCATCTTGATCTCGTTCAAGTGTATTGACATCGTGACTAAGTGCTTCAACGGATTCCGGTTCACTCGCCACACACCAACC
>JARRRL010000302.1:1458-4016 GCA_037380725.1 Gammaproteobacteria bacterium
AACACAGGCCACATCGAAGCTGGAAAAGGATCGTCCGTTGACTTATCGAATCGCGGCACCGAAAGGGGCACACGTTGATCCCGAACCGCATCCAAAAACGCCTGAGCCGCGTCCACATCGTGCGTACCCGGAACACCACGTGTAGCCAATAGCGGATGCACTTCCTCAGCTAAACGCCGCCGCTTCGCACGATCAAAATAAAAATCATCAATCGAAACACAGCACGCGTTAACACCCTTCACCGATAAACAGCGCGCGACCCAATAATCACACACGGTTGACTTACCTGAACCTTGCGCTCCGTTCACACCAACGATCAACGCCGCACCCGACTGAGATCGCTGCCATAACAACACATCCAGTAAAGGATCAAAATAGCGTTGTGCTTGCTCAAAAAATGCCTTCTTAAGATCATGTCGTAATAGAAACGCTTGCGTGCTTTCATTTAAAGCGTTTCCATCCATACTTCACCCTCCTTTAACGAAAATCAATACCACCTCACTTCAGTGCCCCATAAAGTGACTCATTACCTTGAAAATCCACAAAACCATTTGACATTCACAGCGCCTCACTTCACGAACACCACCTTCATCTATTATGATCAAACTTCTTCTCTTTCATAGTACACTGTTTGTGTTCAGCAACTTATCACGATTAACTCGCCGAACCACAGCAAAACGATCATAAAGTGAACAACATACTAACCCATCACACACATCAAAGGATTATCGCTATACAATACACAACAACTTGCTCAAAACCATTGCCTATTCCAAGGTCATCACATTCCAACAATACGGCACCAACACATGAAAGAGCTTCAAGATACGGATACCACCCTACACGACAACGGTTCTTCTCATCCATTTGCCACGCTAAACCAGGATGTGGTCATGGATGCCGTGGAATCACTGGGCTATCGCTGTGACGGTTGTACCTACCCACTGAACTCGTACGAAAATCGCGTATATCAAGTTGGAATCGAAGAAACATCACCACTCATTCTGAAGATATATCGCCCGCAGCGCTGGACACGAGCACAAATACAAGAAGAGCACGATTTCTGTTTCGAGTTACAAGATCAGGAATTGTCTGCTATTGCGCCAATTCGCCACAAAAATGATCAAAGTGTATTCACTTACCACGGCTTTCACATGTGTCTCTTTCCGCGCCGCGGGGGGCACGCTCCCGAACTTGATCAAGCAGCACATCTCGAAATGTTAGGACGTCTGCTCGGTCGCATCCACGCCATCGGCAGTGTTACCCCTTTCAAACACCGGCTTCCCATCTGTCCAGTGCGTCTGGGTACGGAAAGCATTCATTTAATTTCCACCCAATTTATTCCACTGGAACTCAAATCGACATACAACAACATTACTCAAAGTATTATGTCAATCATTCTACCTGTTTTTGAGAATACAGCGCCTGAAACATTCATACGCGTTCACGGTGACTGCCACAATGGTAATATTCTTTGGCGCGATGAAGCGTTGTACTTTGTTGATTTTGATGATACGTGCCAAGCGCCAGCCGTACAAGATATTTGGATGCTGTTGTCTGGCGATCGTTCCGAACAAACTCAACAACTGAGCCCCATTCTGCGAGGCTACACAGCCTTCCGCCATTTTAATTTCGGTGAATTACGCCTTATCGAACCCTTACGAACTCTGCGCATTATTCATTATGCAGCGTGGCTGGCGCGCCGATGGGAAGATCCGGCCTTCCCACTCGCTTTTCCTTGGTTCAACACCAGACAATATTGGAATGAACATCTACTCACATTACAAGAGCAATTGATCGCATTACAAGCCCCCCCTTTGTCCGCCTCTACGTACTGATCGCACTTCAGCGCTTCAGTAAATCCTGCCCACTCGCATGCTCAACGTTTGCAGCACGGCGCTGCAGTTGACGCCAGCATTGCCACAACACGGCAATAACGGGAACTCCCATCATCGCTGTCAAAGCAAAAAACGTCGAATACCCAACGGCGTCAACCAGCGTTCCCGAATACCCCGAAATCAGCTTCGGAAACAAAGTCATTAAGGAAGAAAATATAGCATATTGAACAGCGGTGAAGGACACCTGAGTCAAACTCGATAAAAACGCCACAAAAGCGGCCACAGCCAAACCTCCCGCCAAGTTATCGGCAGCGATAACCACATAGAGCATTTCCACGTGATTACCCATTTGAGCCAATACCATAAACAATAAATTGGTACACGCTGATAAAATAGCGCCCCATAATAAAATAGGCATGACCCCAAAACGCAGCGTTAGCGCTCCCCCACAAAAACCACCTAACAAGGTCATGACCAAACCATACGTTTTAACAATGCCTGCGATTTGCTGCTTCGTGAACCCCAAATCTAAATAAAATACGTTCGCAATGGCTCCCAACACAATATCAGACAGTCGATAAAACCCCACCAACGCCAACAACCACAGCGACAAGGCGCGTCCATAGCACTGAAAAAAATGACTCACGGGTTTCACATACCCGTTATACACCATCTGCCGATCCACCATCCCAAGACGTATCGCCGCCAAGGCCACCAGCA
>JARRRL010000303.1:0-2549 GCA_037380725.1 Gammaproteobacteria bacterium
AGAACCATTGAATTGAGATCAGGCAAACACTTCAGCAAGAGTACAAGCCTCACTCTCGGTGAACATTGGGAAATCTTTATTAAGAACGAGGTCGCCAGCGGGCGCTATGGCTCTGCCAGTGAGGTTGTCCGGGATGAAATGGTGGAGCTAAGCGGGATCGAACCGCTGACCTCTACACTGCCAGTGTAGCGCTCTCCCAGCTGAGCTATAGCCCCACATTTGCTGAACTGCATCGACTTCTATTTCCGTAAGCAGCCGAAGAAGGCGCATCTTATGCAGATACCGGATTGAAGTCAATAGTTTCGAAGCACTTTTGCCACGCTTTTGCTTGCTTTTTCGACGGCATAGCAAGCACCTTTAACGCATGACGCAATCGCGCACGGCTTAGATCTGGCCCCAAGGTAACCATCGCGTCCATGATGGGCGGCGCAACGCTTGATCCGGCAATCGCCACAAAAATCGGAGTCATGAACACTTTCATTCGTATATCCAACGCTTGAGCGATGCAATTCAAGGCGTGGTACACATTTTCTTTCGTCCAATCCGCCACGGATTCCAAAGCCCAGGCACTCAGTTGTAACAGCTCACCCACTTGCTCTGAACTTAAAGCCGACATCGCTAAATCATCAGGTGTTAACTCAGGCAGCCCCATGAAAAACAAACGCCCTTTATCCGCCACATCCGACAGCAGCTCAACGCGCGACTGAATCTGTTCAAGAACATCGTTAATATAAGGTTCATTAAAAGCCCACTCTTGTAAGGTTTGGGCAAAATCAGCGGCGCTCAAATTTTCGCGTATGTATCGACCGTTTAACCAGCGCAGCTTGTCCTGATCAAAGACAGGACCACCTAAAGACACACGGTCCACATCAAATTCAGCGATCATTTCTTCAAGTGTAAACTTGTCACGACCATCCGGAAACGACCACCCCATCATGCCCAGGTAATTTAACAAAGCCTGAGGCAAATAACCCATGCGTTGATAAAACAGAATGCTTGTTGGGTTCTTGCGTTTACTGAGCTTGCTTTTGTCCGGGTTACGCAAAAGTGGCATATGACAAAACTCCGGCGCCTCCCAACCAAAGTACTCGTATAAGAGCTGATGTTTTGGCGTGGAATTAATCCATTCTTCACCACGTATGACGTGCGTGATTCCCATTAAGTGATCATCCACAACATTTGCCAAATGGTAGGTCGGCAGCCCATCCGATTTCAGTAAAATCTGCATATCTACTTGCGCCCATGGGATTTCAACCACGCCACGCAAACGATCCTTTACCAAACAGGTCCCAGACATCGGCACTTTCATCCGAATCACATGAGGATCACCCGCCGCCAGACGTGCTTGAACCGTTTCAGGCGCTAACTCAGGGTCGGGCAACTTGAAACCGGGCGTCAACCCTTCGGTTTTGCGCGCTTCACGAATGGCGTTCAGTTCTTCTGGTGTACGAAAACAATAAAACGCCAAGCCTTTATCCACCAACTGCTGCGCATACTGCTGGTAAATATGAGCTCGCTCGCTTTGCCGATAGGGGCCACAGTCACCACCAACATCTGGTCCTTCGTCCCATGTTAAACCGATCCATCGTAAAGCACGTAATATCGCGGCTTCCGCAGCCACCGTACTGCGCTGTTGGTCCGTATCTTCGATGCGCAAGATAAACTGCCCACCATGCTGCTTAGCAAAGCACTGATTGAACAGCGCAATGTAGGCTGTACCAACATGAGGATCGCCGGTCGGAGATGGGGCAATACGAGTACGAACTGGCTTCATAGCGTTCTCTTTTGATCGGTCAGTCATTGGATTCACGTCGCTGCTTTAAAATTTTATTAAGGAAACGCGTTGCATTTTAGGCAGATGGACGACATTGGACAAGTACAAGATGCTGCTTACGCTAAGTTATTGATATAATCACTACTCACACAGACTCAAGCACTGACCCAAACGTAGGACAATCGTAACTGCATACGGGTTCGCTAACGGTTCACACATGAGGCGTTTGCTAACAGTAAAGAGAATGATCATTTCAAGAACTTCGACCTGTTCGTAAGCGGCCCACACTCACGCTTCGCGCGCGCACGCCACAAGCATTCCCTCATTACTTCAATTTCAATCTCCATTCCATTTCCTTCATAAAAAATCTTGCTCATTATTAAATTGTTATTAAAAGAGTCTACTGTTTCACATTTACGAAAACTATACTCAACAAAGAACAATAACTGGATACAGTTTATCTTCAAACTGTTACTGCGGATAAGGTTCGAGCGTTATGAATCAAAAAATTGACGCACTCCCCGTTGACACAGATGAGTCCGTCAACGCCGTCATACGCGAAACAGAGCGATATTACCGAGAACAAATCTTCTCTTCCGGGTGCTCCAGCTTAGTTCCCATTTACCGAATCAGTGAAAACACCAGCAAACCCGAACGCCTGTTGCAACAACTATACGGTTCTCCTTATATTCAGAAAAACGTTATCTTTTCGCAGAAAGTCATCGAAACCTTCCTCGACATCACCCTGTATCGCTACCAAGACTGGCACTTTTTT
>JARRRL010000304.1:0-4716 GCA_037380725.1 Gammaproteobacteria bacterium
TCCTGGCGTCAATGATGCGTCCAACGACGACGAGGATGTGGATGATATGGACGCCGCTTCAGATCAAGCGGATGACGCTGCTCAAGAAGCGCCACAAACAGTCGAAGCGTTAGCCCCTTCACAGGGAGAGAAATCGGAAAGTGATGAAGAGACAGATCGCACAGAACTGCCAGAAGTGACAACAGATGATGTGTTTCGTGTGATTGGCCAACTGCAAGAAGAATACGCAGAACGAGGTTGTGAGTTGCAGGCCGTTGCCTCTGGATATCGATTTCAGGTTCATCATGATCTGGCGGTATGGGTGCAGCGCTGGAAAACGGAAAAAGCACCCCGGTACAGTCGAGCGGTTTTGGAAACGCTGGCCATTATTGCGTACAAGCAGCCGATTACACGTGCGGAGATTGAAGACATTCGTGGTGTGGCGGTGAGCAGTCAAATTGTCAAGGGCTTGCTGGAACGTGAATGGGTGCGTATTGTTGGCCATAAAGAATTGCCGGGTCGTCCTGCTTTGTTTGCTACGACAAAGCAGTTTCTCGATTATTTTAATGTTAACAGTTTGGAAGCATTACCCACTTTGGCGGAAATAAAAGAATTGGGCGTTCGTCATTTGGGTACGGATCAAGCGTTCCAATCCGCCGAATCGGTGCCAACGGCTTGTTCAAATGAGAGTCAATTGCCGTCGGAACCGGTTAATACTCAAGATCTGGTAGCGGGTGTGACCAGCGCAGCAAGCGAAATTGAGACTGATAATGTCTTTGAAAATGCAGTAGAATCCTTCCATGAGTCGGAGGCTACCCACAGTACTCTCTCAGCTGAGCCTGAGCCTGAGCCTGAGCCTGAGCCTGAGCTTGAGCTTGAGCTTGAGCTTGAGCTTGAGCTTGAGCTTGAGCAGGATGCGGCACCAGACGAGAATCGCAATGAATGACGCTTCGCGTTTGAGGTAATTCTATTGGGGTAGTTTTATGACTGAATCGGTCCTACGGGAACGTGTACAAAAAGTGTTGGCGGAGGCGGGCATGGCCTCGCGTCGAAAAATAGAGGGTTTTATTCGTCAGGGTATCGTAACAATTAATGGTAAAACCGCTCAATTGGGAGACCGGGTTGAAGCGGGTGACCTGATCAACATGGACGGTATAGATATTGTGGTGAAGACAAGATCTGGACAACCAGCACAGTTGCTGATGTATCACAAACCCGAAGGAGAAGTGTGTACACGAACGGACCCCCAAGGGCGTCCTACTGTGTTTGAAAATTTACCGGAGTTAGACGATGCCCGGTGGGTTGCGGTGGGTCGTTTAGACATCAACACGACTGGCCTTTTACTGTTTACAAGTGATGGCGATTTGGCAAATCGTTTGATGCATCCCTCGTCTAAAATTGAGCGGGAGTACACGGTGCGTGTTTTTGGCACCGTTACGGATGAACAGCTGAAAAGCCTACGAGATGGGGTGTTGTTGGAAGACGGTTTAGCGCGTTTCAAACGTGTGGAGGAAGGGCGTGGTGAGGGCCAAAACCGATGGTACAACGTGATCTTGAATGAAGGACGAAACCGAGAAGTGCGTCGCATGTGGGAAAGTGTGGGTGCACAGGTCAGCCGCTTGATTCGTATCCGTTTTGGCCATCTTAATTTGCCGCGTGATTTGGCGCCAGGTGAGTGGGTTTTGCTGGATGCGGATGAGCAGCAACGTTTGTTGGGCCAGGTGGGCGTTAAATTACGACGTCGTGCGGGTTTATACGGTCGCGCCAAAGTACGCCCGGATGATCGGCCAGAGCCGGAAAGTGTGGAAACAACGACGGATGGAGAGAGTGGACCGGGTCGTCGTGGTGGGTATTTGCGCCGTCGACGTTAACAGGTTCAGTTGATTTTTTTAGGGTAAACATGAAACGCTTAATGGCCCGTATAGCCGGTTTTTTTGAGATGTGTACGGCGCCATTTCCTAATCACCGTATTGCCAGTCCTCCTCGAAATCTGGTGTCATTTTGTTTGCATCATTCCCGTGGCATGATGCTGCCATTGGTGTTGATGGCTGTGATCACCGCATTGATTGCGGTGTTGGAAGTCAGTCTCTTTTCGTTTCTGGGCGATCTGGTGGATTGGCTATCAACGCAAGAACCTGAGACGTTTTTTTCTGAACAATGGCTTGCTCTGATGGGCATGGCCAGCGTATTGCTGTTGCTGTTGCCGATATTGACTGTCTTGCATACGATGTTGATGCATCAAAGCTTGTTGGGTAATTATCCTATGGCGATACGGTGGTCCTTGCACCGTTATTTGCTTCATCAAAGCGTGTCATTTTATCACAACGAATTTGCAGGACGTGTGGCGACGAAAGTAATGCAAACGGCATTATCTGTCCGCGAACTGGTCATGAAATTGCTGGATATTTTTGTTTACGTTAGCGTGTATTTCATATCTATGTTAGCGTTAGTTTGGCGACAAGATTGGCGCTTAAGCTTACCCATTGGTATCTGGTTTTTGGGTTATGTCGGTATTCAATGGCGTCTTTTGCCAAAACTGCGGGCGGTGTCTGAAGCGCAGGCTGATAGAAAACGGTGTATCGCCAGATGCGTTTGGTGTCGGAGCTGGTGATTAGCGTGCAATTGCTGAATTACATGCTGGTATTTGCGTCGGCGGGTCTGGCTATTGTGTTGTGGCGTTACGGCAGCATTTCACTCGGTGCGACAGCCATCGCTGTGAGTTTAGCCATGCGCCTAAACAGCTTGGCACCGTGGGTGTTGTGGGAAGTGAGCGCCATTACTGAACACGTGGGGACGGTTTTAGATGGGGCACGTACGTTAACGCATCCATTAGAAATAGAGGATGCTGAAGAGGCGACAGAGCTGGTTGTGCGTGAAGGACGCATTGATTTCCATGCGGTGACGTTTGCTTATGACCAGCATCATTCTGTGTTTGAAAACCTGAACTTGTCCATTCGAGGGGGAGAGAAAGTGGGCATCGTGGGGCGCTCGGGAGCGGGAAAATCCACATTGGTGAGTATCTTGTTGCGCTTTTACGATGTGCAAAGTGGATCGATCACGATTGATGGTATGAATATTTCGCGTGTGCGTCAGGAAAGTTTGCGGCGTCATTTGGGGGTTGTGACTCAGGACAACGCTCTGTTACACCGCTCGATCAAGGAGAATATTCGCTACGGGTGTCCATCCGCCACAGACACGGCCGTGATGGAAGCGGCGAAGGGTGCGCAAGCGCATGAGTTTATTATGGGACTGAGTGATGCGCAGGGACGATGTGGGTACGATGTTCAGGTGGGTGAGCGTGGTGTGAAACTGTCGGGAGGCCAACGTCAACGCATCGCGATTGCGCGGGTGTTGTTGAAAAATGCACCCATTCTGATTTTAGATGAAGCCACGTCGGCGCTGGATTCAGAAGTTGAGTTAGCGATTCAATCGAACTTGAATACGCTCATGCAGGGTAAAACGGTTATTGCGATTGCACATCGCTTGTCCACGATTGCGGCATTGGATCGTTTGATTGTGTTGGACGAAGGGCGCATCGTGGAATCGGGTACGCACGAAGATTTACTGGTTGCGCGAGGGCTTTACGCTAAACTGTGGCAACACCAAAGTGGCGGTTTCATTGGGGTAGAGTGATTGAGCTGTGTGATGAGTAGACACGTTGCAGTTGGTACAAGGCCTGTATCTGTCGCATTGCCAATTGCGCGTTGTCACCTTGATTAGATAATCAAATTGCCCACAAGAATACAAAGACATTACTGCGGTTAGCTGTTTCCCCGAGTATCTTCATGTATAACACCATCAGGCTTAAGTCAAGTGGGGCTTGTTATGCCTGATCTTTCGACGTGACGTACGTAGAGGTGAGAATAAGATGGTTGAAGTAGCGAACGTTGTCGAGATAAAGTCGGTCGTCAACCAATTGATGAATCCGCATCGACCGCACTTACAGCGTGAATCGGGTGATCCGCGCAGCTGGGGGCGTTTTCTGCGGCAATTGGGGCAGAGTGATCATTCCCATCGCTTGATTCAATGGGTATGTACGCATCCCATCTATTTGATTGATGTACAGGGCGGTGTGTTTCGCAAAAAACCGGTTGCACTCGTTGAGTTGTTGCAGCGTGAAAACCTAGTTCGGCAAGATTTTATTCGTAGTTGGATGCGATTTGAGGCCAGTCCCAGGCGCTCATTACTGAAGCATGTGGAACTGCAGCGTCATGCCTTACAAATTGCCAGTATGATGTGGTTCAGTCCCGCTATTGCTGTTTCGTATGATTACCAAGAGCTGTTTCAATCGTTGTGCGAGTTTTTACAAATTGTGCGCGAGCTGATTGAAGCGTCCTGTGGCGTATCGCTGATTTCTGAGCGATTGGTGGAACGAGTTTCGGACCGATTGTGGCGTGAGCCCTTGAGCTTGCCGCGCGTGGCTCGACGAAAGCCTATGCAGCATGAACAAGTGGCATCCGAAAACACGACGCCCTATCTCCCAACGGTGGAAGATTTGATGGACTCTGGTGAACGCTTTCAGCGTTTAATTGGTCGTAGTATGCGACTTCGAGTGGGGGTACACGCGGAAGGGCAAGCGCAGCGAGTCGATTCATGGCAAAATGAAAATGTGGCGCTTGATTATTGGTATCGTCAGATGTTTGATGATGTCCAAGCCGTCATCCGAGAATGGTATTCGTCCGTGAACTGTGAAGACACGCGCTTGGGAGCCCGTCCTGTTCAAGAAATATACGGCGA
>JARRRL010000305.1:0-5237 GCA_037380725.1 Gammaproteobacteria bacterium
TTCGAAATGGTTTTTATCGCCATAAAATGCTACTGGGGTAGCTTCTGCTCTGCCTTCGTATGCTCGTGCTCTTTCTTGTATTCTAGCTCTTACCCTTTCCCCTTGGTGGCCTTTTGGTGCAACTATATCAAAGTTTTTTCTAGGGTTTACTACTAATGTCAAGGAAGAGCCTAAGTTTCTAGCGTGATGTTCTTCATGAAATGGCGAGCTTATATTGATAAATACTTGCTCACCAGAATGACCAGTCTTTATTGTTTGGGTCAATGGGAGTATCTGAAGGCCATACCGCTTGGTCATTATCAAGTAGATGTTGCATCATCTCCCCATGCTCTATCCCTATGGTCTTGCAAATTTCTATCATTTAAATCTGGTTTCATTATGACAAGTAATGGTTGTATATATTTACATTCAGTTCTTCTTTCTTGTATATGATTCAGATATTTAGGTAGTATGTCGTTGAGTCTGTCTAAATCCCCTTTATCTGAAGGGTCTAAGAATACGAAATTCTGAGTCTGATTTTTTAGAGACCTTTTAGCAAATAAGCAAGGAAATTTTGATTGGTCGATAGTATTAGTAATACTCAGTATATGCTTTGGTTTGCCAAGAGTTGCCCCCTGTTTCAACCATCTTGTTCATATCTTCATTTGTAAGCCAGCTCTCAGTTTTAAACTTACTATCTTGGCTTTGTTGTGTGAATCCGGCTTCTAGTGAAGAGATTGTTTTATAAGCAGCGTTACTGATGGCTAAAACATGACTTGAGAGCTTTTTGTTACTATTTGTAAATGGTCACTTATTGTACCAGCAATTTGCATTTAGTCAATAACAAATCGGTAGTGCCAGCACCTCCCGCTAGTTGGTCGATCAAATTGGGGCCATGGGCACATTTTGGTTGGCCACAGCACAGCCGCAGTAAGAAGCCTTTAACTGGTTAAAAATAGATCTTTTGAACCACACACTTACGACTTGGATATCAGATTGACACTTGAGCACGGCAGCGCGTTATCACGACGTGTTCGCCGGTAGAGGGGGCTTGCGCACTTTCTCAATAAAAAAATCAAACAAATCCTGCCAGCACGTAATAAAGCTATCCGATGCACACATCATTTGCCTATTGAAATTTACCTCGGGATGTATTAAAACCATTCGTCATCCTGTTAGCCTTTATGCATCGGCCACGAGCTAAGGATTATCGATGACGTCTGGATTTATATTACCCGAAAATGGATGTATGGCACAAGCAGTAGACTCATTTTCCATAGGAGACTTTGGTGATAAAAGATTAAATGCCGTAGGTCGGAGAATATTTAAACGGGTCTGTGAAGGATTTACGGCGTGCATAAAGTCTCTAGGAGCTGTCATCAATCAGCTGGTTTATATAAGAATTATTTAAGTCTTAATGTAAACCAAATATTCAAATATGTGGCAGTGAAAAAATTTAACACTTGGCCGTTTCATATTTCAATCACCTTCTTTGGGCAGCTAAGAAGTTAAAGTATGACTGTAAGGCATGGATTGACAAATTCCGAGTGGTTTGAAATTGAGCATTTGCTGCCTGGCAATAAATCTGACCCAGGTGTAACCGCTGCAAATAACAGATTATTTGTGGATGCTATTCTATATCGATATCGAACAGGTGTGCCTTGGAGGGATTTACCACCACACTTCGGTGATTTTCGAGTTATTCATACGCGTTTTATGCGTTGGGCAAGAAATGGAATATGGGAAAATATTTTTCGTGTGCTTTCGAGAGATACGGATACTGAATACGCAATGATTGACTCCACCATCAATCGGGCACACCAGCATTCATCTGGCGCTAAAAATAGCTCAAAGAAAAGTGAATGTATCGGAAAATCGAAAAATGTTAGCAGATAAAGCATATGATGCCAAAATACGAGTGCTCGATGTATTGTCTGCCAATGATCTCGAAGCAGTTATTCCACCAAAGAGTAACCGAGCGGAAACTCGTGATTTTGACAAGAAACCTACAAATCCAGGTCATTAATAGAAAACATGTTCTGCAAACTGAAGCAATACAGGGCGATTGCCACACGATATGACAAATTAGCTATTTCATATTTAAGCGGAATTTATTTATCAGCTTCGCTTATTTGGCTAGCCTAGCTAAAATAAATTTGGGTTTTGGAAGATAGTATCAGAGGGCAATTTTGATGCCACGGATACGCTTGCGATTTTTTTGGAAGTATTGCTATTTCTTCTCGGTGGATTAACAAACAAAAACATATACTTGATTATAAGTTTATCTTTTGAAAACCAGCTGATTGATGACAACTCCTAAGCGTTGCACCGGACTAGCCGGTGAACGCGGCATTAGGCATCATGGAAAATGAAGTGGATATATCCGATGACCGAAATTCATATTTTTTTACGCAGCTCGGTGAGTCTAGCCCTGCGGGCTGTCAGTTCATCTATGGAGAGGAAGAAAACGTTGTTGGTTTCGCTACACACAGATAGCGACCAGATTGTATTGCAATGCAATGGAAGAGCGGATAACGTTGAAGTCAGGTGGCGAACTTCTTCGCATACTCAACACGCAACTGAATGAATCACACGACTTTAAACTCACAACGAATTTGAACACGATGCGAAATACTTCACACTGCTTATTGTGTAACGAGCGTCTCTCACCCCGCCACACCCCCGACACGACAAACCACAGCGCCGCACGATCCCAACGACCTCCAGAGAACAGGAGTGAGTGCATACCTGAGGCCATCGCGCGCTTCACGCAATTGTGTTGGGCTTGCCATCATCACCTACCATGGCACCATCTCAGCAACACCCAACACCCGAACACCACGACGTTCAACGTAAGCAAACCCGACAAACCCTTTAAGCGGAATCAGGTGGTCTGCGCCTTTCACTATCGCTTTCCTATTGACCACATGATTCAAGAACTGAAATTTCACAAGCAACTACATCACCTGGAACTGTTGTCGCACTATCTTGCTGAACAGATATATTTTGCTGAACACAACGCGCCGCAGCACTCCATCGACGGCATTATTCCCATCCCCTTGCACCCACAACGCCTACGCCAACGAGGGTATAACCAGAGTTACTGGTTAGCCAAGTCACTGGGAAAGCGTTTGAACCTACCCGTCTGGGATCACTGCTGTATCCGAACCAAAAACACGCAAGCCCAATCCACGTTGAGCGCCAAAAAACGTGCTGAAAATTTACACGCTGCGTTTCAAATTCGACGGGAAAAGCTACCCACCGCCCAACACGTCGCCATCCTTGACGATGTACTGACTACAGGAGCTACCATGGAAGCCCTCACTCAAACACTGCATAGCGCAGGCATTAAACGTATTTCAATATGGACTCTGGCCAAAGCAGACCGCGAGACAGTCTGATGCACCAAATGTGTGCCTAAATATTAGTATTCGTAGATCGCTTGAAATTTAATTTTGGCACCCGTATCCGATTTTGCCTGAGCGGTTACTCGATAATGTCGCGATTGAACCGGCGTGCTGACTTCAAGACCGTCACTCACATCAAACGTTGGCCTTAATTGTTCAATAATATAAGTGGGCGGCGCAGAAGCATTCGGTAATTCCCCTCCACCGTAGGTAAAAACATCACTGAGCGCATCAAAAGATACCTTGTTGTACCACAATTCCCCATCATAGGATTTATACAAACCATTTTTATTATCAAACGTCCCCGCGCTCGCCCCCGCAATCCGCTCCTCGGCTTCCGATAGCGCTAACTCCACCCATTGCTGCGTTTGAAGATTATCTCGAAAGTTCAATATTTCTCGTTCTTTCACCAGAAACTGGTCCAGCAAGAGCAGCACCAACATTAAGCTGATCATCGAGAACACCATCACGATAATCGACACACTGCCTCTATTACTTTTTTGATTCACCCATGCACCTCAAGACGTATATGGATTTTTGAGGACGAACGTATAATCGAAGGCCTTACGCAATCGCCCAGGCGTCGGTGCAATGGATTCTTTATTCACCCCCGAACCAAAATCGATTGTCGGCCCTCCCAAACGAGCCTCTCTCAGGTAATTAATGCTGCGCACCAAAAAAGCCACACGAAGGCTCATCAATGTCGACGTAGTACCCAACGAATTCCATTGCTGTGCGGTCAGATACGCATTAACCGATCCATCATCATCGGTGTCCACACCATACGATACGTCAAAACGCTCCACACCGCGCGCTATTATTTCTGGCGATTCGTCGTTCACTTTAACCCAAAAGGACGGAATACCATACGGGTCGTCCCCATGCAATCGGAAATCACCAGAACATCTTCCTTTTTATATGGTTTGCCGACACCAACGGCAATAGCACTCGTGGCATCCGACATACCCACAGTCAAAAATGAAAAGTCATCCACCGGCCCTCGCACCACGAGCACATCACTTTTCGTATTGGCCTCAGCGGGAATCACCGACAAGGCCGGTACCCAGACATCTGACGCATACTCCGCGCCTTCAATTGGCGTCTCAAAATTAAATGCCGTTTTCGTACTGTCTTGATGTATGACTAAACCCAGCTTTGTATCTTTACAACCGTAGGCCCCGGAAGATTGAATATACATTGACAAAACATCAAACAGCATCCGGGACTTATGCCGGATGGTTGTGAATTCTGTATCAAAGCGTGAGTTCTCAATCACCTGAAAATAAACACGAAAAACAACCAATAGGATGACTGATCCTAAAGCCAGGCTTATCATCAATTCGACCAATGACAAACCGATTTGTCTCCACGCACCAACACCAGCTATTTGCATACCAAATCATCGCCATTTAAATCATTGGGGTTTCCGTTACCATCGGTATCACTCAACGGCATAAACTCACCGTATTTCAAAATGGTGTACGCCACGGGATCCAGCGTACCGTCATCAGCACACACGGTAAATACAGAATCCGTTGCCTTAAAATAACCTTGGGCATTTAATGAAAAACACGCTGCGGAATATTCCGCGTAAAACGGATTTTCATCCATGATGTTAATGCGAATGAGTTCATCCGAGCCGGCGCTGTACAGCATGTCCCCATCCCCATCCACAAACACCAGCCACCCGTTTCTCCACGTCACCGGATCGGCACAACGAATGCTGTCTCTCGATTGAAGCGGACACACCACCACTTCATCCGATCGTTTGATGGCTTCGGTTTGAGCCAACAAAACAGCCGTACGAAGACTCGATTGGATATTCTCTTGCAAACTCGCGATGTGTTTTTT
>JARRRL010000306.1:0-3901 GCA_037380725.1 Gammaproteobacteria bacterium
CTAAAGAGAGGTGAATGTTTGTGAACAAGAAAAGTTATGCGGTGTTGTTTAGATTGCATTTTATACTATACGGCACAATGCTATCCGCCTTGCCGATGATGACCAGCGATGGAAAGCCATTCCCTTCGTTGTCACCCTTGATTTAAGATGTGCACCTGGCTGTGGTGAATATTGCGACCTTTTCCACGCAGCAGTATAACTATAATCCTTTGCTGAACGATCCCTTTTTTAGACATTTTTTTAATATCCCAGATCAACGCCAATTTGACCAGAAGCCGAGAAAGCGGCAACAGAGTGCGGGTTCGGGTGTCATTGTTGACGCAGATAAAGGCATCGTGTTGACCAACTACCACGTTGTGAAAGGCGCGGATGATGTGCAGGTGTCACTGGTCGACGGTCGAAGTTTTGCGGCTCGGGTGCTTGGCAGTGACGAAGAGCTCGATATTGCGGTATTGAAAATCGAAGCGGATGAATTAGTGGATGTAAAAATTGGCGACTCGAATAGCTTAGCCGTGGGTGATTTTGTGGTGGCGATTGGGAATCCGTTTGGCTTGGGGCAAACGGTCACCACGGGCATCGTCAGCGCGCTGGGCCGTACGGGATTGGGCATCGAAGGGTATGAGAATTTCATACAAACGGATGCGTCGATTAATCCTGGTAATTCGGGGGGCGCATTGGTCAATTTGGCAGGGGAATTGATTGGCATCAACACCGCTATTATTGCACCTTCTGGCGGCAACGTGGGTATTGGTTTTGCGATTCCTGTGAGCATGGCGAAAGCGAGTTTGGCACAAATCCTGGAACACGGTGAAGTCAGGCGCGGCCAAGTTGGCATTGGTATCCAAGATATTACGCCCGATTTACGAAAAGCGTTTAATCTCAAAAATGGTCAACAAGGTGTACTGGTGACCAACGTTGTGGCGAAATCACCAGCGGAAAAAGCGGGCATCAACGCCGGGGATGTGGTGATCGCCGTGGATGGGCAAACCGTAGAATCAACCGGAAAACTGCGCAGTGTGATTGGGACGAAGTCCATTGGCGAACGGGTGAGACTGACCTTATTACGAGAAGGTGATCGCAAACACGTGAACGTGAAAGTGGGGGAATCCCAAGCGCTTGAGGACGCAAACCGTGAAATTCATGCTTTGCTCAAAGGCGTGCAATTTGATGATGATCCGACGGGTAAAGGGATTGTGGTGACGAGTATTGCTCCAAATTCCAACGCCGCTTACAGCGGCTTGCAAGCGGGAGACATCATTGTTGCGGTGAATAAGCGACGCGTTTTTGATGTTGCTTCATTGCGTAAGGCCTTATCGCGGCGGACAACATCGATTCTGTTGCAAGTGAATCGACGAGGCGGTTCTTTATTTATTGTTATTCGATAGGAACTTGGTTCACCGCAGGCTGTAAATCGGGTATAACTGTCTCGTTCATGGCGTGCAGAGGCTCGTGTAGGCCAAACGGTACGCCTCACTGGTAAACCAAGCAGTCGGGCGGAGGTGGGGCGGCTTAAGCCGCCTGCTCCCCCGGCGATTCTTTGTGAATGGAGTGAGAATGGAGAATGGCTCGATGAAGCGCATTCAGCGTGTTTTTCAACACTTTTCGCCGTTGATGTGGCGGCGGCATCATCAAGGCCTGAATCATCAGCCACTGAATCCGCTCACAACGCCACGTTGAAAAAAACAATGGCAACTGACGCCGCTGATGCCGTGAAAGAATTGGTGGCTGTTCTGCGGGAGTTTGATCAATTTCGTGCGACTTTCACTCAATTGACCCAGGATGCAGAAGGCACTGTGCTCCAGGAGATGCGGGGTACGGTGCAATTGCGTCGTCCACGGCAGTTTTATTGGCGTGTTACCGAACCCTATCAACAAACCATCGTTGTGTTGGACAGCACCCTATGGATTGTGGATGATGATCTTGAACAAGTGACGGTGCAGAGTTTATCGGAGCAAATGGGGCCGAGCCCCGCCGTATTGCTGAGCAGTGATCCCTCTGAGATTGATCAACGTTACCAGGTTTCGCGGGAAAGCTTGCCAGGTGGAGCAATCCGATTTTCGCTCACGCCACGATCAGAGGAAGCGCTGTTTGATCGATTGCGCGTGGTATTCCAAGATGGGCTGCTGCAGGAGATGGATTTTCGAGACAGCCTCGGGCAAAGTACGGCGATCGATTTTGCGAATGGTTTACGGCATGCCGAATTGGATAAATCGCTGTTCCAGGTGAGCATCCCTGATGGGTATGATGTGATTGATGATCGGAAATAATACGTTGTTGCATACATGATGTTGTTACACAGATGATATTTTCCCATGACCCTGACACCGATGGCGCAGCGCTTTCAGCTGGTTCTGCTGTGGCGTTGCCGCCATTGGCCAGTCGTTTGCGACCTCAGTGTTTCAGTGATTTTGTGGGTCAGGAGCATGTGCTGGGACCCGGCAGACCATTGCGAGAGTTGTTGGATGTGGGTTTGCCACAGTCCATGTTGCTGTGGGGACCTCCTGGTTGCGGCAAGACAAGCTTGGCGTATTTGGTGGCGCGTCGTTTGGATGCAACCATCCACACCTTATCAGCAGTGGATTGTGGCGCGAAAGAGATTCGAGCTGTGGTCGCGAGTGGGCGTGAGCGTTTTGCCCATCAACAGCGCACCGTACTGTTTATTGATGAAGTGCATCGTTTTAATAAAGCTCAGCAAGATTTATTTTTACCCACCGTAGAAGATGGCTCACTGCTGTTCATTGGCGCGACCACAGAAAACCCAGCTTTCGCTGTGAATAAAGCCTTGTTATCTCGTGTTCAGGTGTTTGCATTGCGCGCGCCCAGCGTGGAAGCGATGGCGCGCGTGATGGCTCGCGCCTTGGCGGATCAAGATAAGGGTTTGGGGCGTCGTGCCGTTGAAATAGAGGCTGCCGCGCAAACGCGCCTCATTGAGGCGTGTGGTGGTGATATCCGTCGCTTGTTGACGTGGTTGGAACACCTGGCGCAGGCCTGTGGGGCGGTCGGGGAATCGATGATTTCCACTGAACGTGTGGATGTGCTGCTTCAAGAGCAAGTCGCGGTGTCATTCGATCGGGGTGGCGACGCGTTCTACGATCAAATTTCGGCGCTACATAAAGCAGTGCGGGGTTCGAGTGTGGACGCGGCCTTGTACTGGTTAGCGCGCATGTTGGAAGGGGGCTGTGATCCCTTGTACATCGCTCGGCGCGTGTTGCGCATGGCCAGTGAAGACGTGGGTAATGCGGATCCACAGGCTTTGTCGGTGGCTTTGACCGCTTGGGAGACGCTTGAGCGCTTGGGGCAACCGGAAGGGGATTTGGCTTTGGCGCAAGCGGTGAGTTACGTGGCCATGGCCCCCAAGAGCGCAGCGGTGTATCAGGCTTATAATTTGGCGCGCCAGGAAGCGCAGCGTACTGGATCGGAGCCGGTGCCCTTGCATTTACGTAATGCGCCTGCCAAATTGTTGAAGACCTTAGGCCACGGAGCCGATTATCGGTACGCGCACGACTACCCACAGGCTTATGTTCCCGGTGAGTGTTACTTGCCAAAACGCTTAGCTGGTTTGCGTTTGTATCATCCGGTGGCGCGTGGTTTTGAGCGTGAACTGCTAAAAAGGCAGGCGTGGTATGAGCGGTGTGATCGTGGCAGTACCTGGCGTCGCTATGCGGATAATGCGGATGATGTGAATGAAGAGGGTGGAGCGTGAGCGGTGCTTTGACGGCTTGGTTATGGGTGGCCGTTGGCGGTGCCTTCGGCGCAGTGGCCCGAGTGGCGCTCGTCAGCGTGATGACGGCGCGAGGATCCATGTGGGGCGTGGCGCTGGTGAACGTGCTCGGCGCTTTGTTATTTTCAATCGTTTTGGCGTTAATCAGTCGCCCTTGGGGGGTGGCTTTACCCTTGAAAG
>JARRRL010000307.1:0-2881 GCA_037380725.1 Gammaproteobacteria bacterium
ATTTGAGAAACAATCATTTGGGCCCGGAAGGCATAAATACTTTAAGTAAGGTACTGAAATCGGGCCATCTGACTGGCCTGAAATCGCTTGATTTGAGTGACAATAAATTCGATGATTCATCCGTGATCGCTTTAAGTGAGGCACTGAAATCGGGGAATCTGTCTAACCTGAAATCGCTTGATTTGAGACACAATGAAATGTACGCGGATCGCTTGATCACTTTAAGTGAGGCACTGCAATCGGGGAACCTGTCTGGCCTGCAATCGCTTAATTTGGATAGTAATGCCTTTAAAAATAAAGGCATGTTTGCTTTAGGTGAGGCACTGAAATCGGGGAACCTGCCTGGCCTGCAATCGCTTAATTTGAGACACACTTATTTTAACGAGAACGGCATGTTTGCTTTAGGTGAGGTACTGAAATCGGGCCATCTGTCCGGCCTGCAATCGCTTTCACTAGACATTAATTCTAAGCGAGAGGTATATAGTCTTGCTCACGCGATAAACGAGTCTGGTTTGAGTCGTCAGTTGAGGATCACTACTACTAATAGAATCAAGGATGATCGCATCATCTATCGCTATGAACTTAACAAGCTAATAGAAATAAACTTGAATAATCCGGACTGCCCAACCAGCCCGATAGTCGCTGAGGTGATCCGACCACAAAATTCTCATAACAACGATGCTCACAGAGACCGCCAATCCATCACAACCGCTCGAAAACATCCAAAGCGATGACGATTTTATCGTCACCGGTGAAAGACAAACCTTAGAAAACCTAGTAGAACCAGCCCTGGAAGATCTAAATGGCCCAACCAACCCGATAGTCGCTGAGGTGATCCGACCACAAAATTCTCATAACCCTTCGGCAATGCCACAAACAACGACGCTCACAGAGACCGCCAATCCATCACAACCGCTCGAAAACATCCAAAGCGATGACGATATTCTCAATGCCTTGGATCAATTGATGGGTTTGGACCCATCCTCTTCAAGTCCATCTCAGCCCGATGAAATCCGATTAAAGATGACCTCCGAAAAAATGCATCTTCTAAATCTTCTGATGGATTATGCTATAAATATTGATGAAGTGAATAACAATGGAGGAATCATATGCCTCACCCGTAATCAGCACGAAGAGATTGTGAACGTATCCAGCAAGATAGTGGAATTGAAGGCGCATCAAGCTGATCTGAGTAAAGAATTCAAAGCCATCATGGGACATACGCCCCAAGATTTAAATGAAGCTCAACAAAAATATTTCCGTGCATTTCTAGGAGCCATGCAACGCTTCTTGATCATTTCAAACACCCTTTCATCAGGTGTATTTGAAAATAAATTTAAAATAAATGCAGAGACGCCATTAACAGTACTTGAAATGGCTGCTGAAAATGCCTCCGATACCCTAGCGGCCATTACAGCCAGCATACCGGGGGTAGGCATAGCTTTTAAAGGCGCAGCATGGCTAATATCTCATCTTCTTGAAACCAAAATGATTAATCATTTATCGCCCTTTTCGAAACTATTCAACTCACCAAATCAATGCACCGTAATGGCTCACGCGTTAGCGGATAAATTGGCGCGAATAAAAGAGCACAGAATTCAAAGAGACAACACTAATGATTCTAAAAACTCAAAAAACCTTTTAGATCGATGCAACATTATTTTTAATAAGTATAACTTAACGACAGAAGAACCTGGAAAAGTCGATCAACTGGCGATGAAAGATGTGAAAAAACTCATGGAATACATTTATCGAATGAGTTGCAATGAAAAAAGCATGACAATTAACGGAGAGGTTTGTGATTACAGCAAGCTAAAAGAAGCTGTAAGTACTAACAGCAACATGCGTGATCAAATCATAGATTACATGGTTGAAGTCATTACGGGGACGAGTATACAGACCCCAACCAGTAGCAGTAGCGCCGCGCCTCAAAATACATCCCAAAACGTCGCAACTGATCATCTTCACAGTAGTGATCAGGATTGGAGCAGAGATGAGGCAGGACCATCCACTCAGTCTATGTATAAAGAGATAAAAAAGCTAAAAAAGGCAATAGAGCTGTTAGAGCAGCAGCAGGAATCGAATTTCAAGCACGACACGTTTGTAGCAGGTCGTGGACAGGTGCAGGCATTGGCGGAGACTAGCGTGTGGGATCATGCTTCTCCAACGGGAGCGCATGGGTTTGTTAAAGAGACTTTTAAGATACGGGATACGATCATCGAAACAGCCCAAAGAGTCGCTCGTCTAGAGGAAGCGCATTATGGAAGAGCGTTATATGATGATAAACAGCCGACCTGGGATACTGAATCTGGCTATGACTCTGGTTTGGATAAAGAAGAAAAAGGTTATAGAACAAATGCTAATAGACTGGCTTATTGGATAGAGCAGGGAGATATGGAAGAGGTAAAACGGATCATCGAGGAACACCCAGAAGCCGTGCATGAAAAAATAAGAAGAAAACCTGAAAGGCAGTATATCCAGTCCAATTCTCTGGATATTGCAGCGCGTAGCGGTTGTGAAAAAATTGCCAGAATGCTTGGAAAAATAGTTGATCCCATGAGAGAGAAGCGCGAGAATGCTAACAATGCCTTGCTAGAGGCGAAAGAGGTTGCGAAAAGAAAGGCGTTATTAGACCTCTAGATTGCAATGTAGTGTAAATTGGACTGCTGGGCATGAAGATACTCCAAATCTCAATCAGAAATCAGCCATACAGACAGGCGGTTCCCGGCCTGTCTGTAGCCTTGCCTAACTCATCGATTTTTTATGTCAGCGGTCCAATTAGCAGGGCCAGCCACAAAAAATCGGAGAACCCATCTAAAATCCAGCCACTAGATATGTCCTTTTTTTGGACAAACGAGGACCGAATGCCTGTCGAAATCAG
>JARRRL010000308.1:0-2829 GCA_037380725.1 Gammaproteobacteria bacterium
AATGTAAAGGTTGTATCAATGATGAAATCCCCGCGCGCGCATCGCCTCCTCGATCGTAAAATTCCACCACATCCAACAAGGTGGGCTCTGAACCATCGTGCATATACGGAGCCGTTAACGCCACATTACGCAAACCAGGTGTTTTAAAAGCTTTATTGAATGACGCGTCCCCCACCACCGCACCACGACCCACATCCTGACTGTTTAAACCAATATTGTGAAAACTGTTGTCCGTAAAATTAGCGCCATCGTGGCATTGTGTGCAACGCGCCTTGCCTTTAAAAATGGCCAAACCTCGAACGGCACCAGGACTCATCGCGAATCGTTCTCCCGCCAAAAAGCGATCAAACGGTGATTGTCGACTGATGATCGTACGCTCAAAGGCGGCAATGGCACGACCAATTAATTCCGGTTCAATCGAATCCGCCCCATAGACCGTTCGAAACGTATCGCGATAATATCCAACCTGTGATAAACGCTTGACCGCTTCACTCATCGGCAAATTCATTTCACCGCCCGATTCAATGGGCCCCAAGGCCTGCTCTTCCAACGACGCCGCACGACCATCCCAAAAAAACACGACGTTCCACGCCAAATTATAAATTGGTGGCGCGTTACGGGTCACCCGACTCCCCATCGTACCTTGACTGGTTGGCATCCCATCGCCAAATCCCAGATCGGGATTGTGGCACGTTGCGCAAGACTGCGCTCTATTTAGGCTCAAGCGCACATCAAAAAACAGTTTCTTTCCCAATTCAATTTCCAATTGACTGGGTGGCTCATCATCGGGATACTCGATATCATCAAGCGATGGTGTCCCCAAGGGAGCGGCGGCATAAGTCCATGATGTCATTACAGCGAATACCGTAACGAAAAATAATTTCTGCAATCCACGATTTAATACAGACATAACTCAACTCGCTTTCTTAATGAAAAAACACCTTGCGTAAAACGATGTTAACTTTCTCATCAGGCTAGTTCACGCATCCCACCTCAGCAACTCCTTTACTCCCCTCTACCATTTTGCTTGCACGCTGTGTCCGTGCTCACACACGGCAATCGTGCCCATTTTCATTCATTTATCATTTTTTCATTCATTGTTCATTGCTCTTTGGCCATTGCTCTTTGGCCATTGCTGTTTGCAATCAAATTACGTATGGTTAGCGACTATAATCGCCCTCTTCCCATCGCCTCGCGGAGCCCCCAATGACAGAATCCCCCACACCCCAGCCTCACGCTTTGCCATCAATGGATAACGGCGCGCACACCGCACCCCTGCGCGTTGAGAAACTGACGCTGCACCGCACCTCCAAAGTGCTCCACATACAGCTGAGTAATGCACACGCTTATTCGTTGAGCGCCGAGTATTTGCGCGTCTATTCCCCTTCAGCCGAAGTACGTGGACACGGCAAGGCAACCCTGCAAACCGGGAAGCTCAACGTCGGTATTACGGACATCCAACCCGTCGGTCACTATGGCGTCCGCCTCTACTTCGATGACAACCACAATACTGGCCTGTATTCTTGGCCATATTTAATCGATTTATGCACACATCAAGAAACACGCTGGCAGCGCTATCTCACCGAATTGGAAGACAATAACGCATCCCGAGACCCTCACGAATCCACCATACGCTGGTCAAATCCGCCACCCACACCGCGTTGATCCCTCCCGACACACCCTCACCCTCACTGAGCAGCCATTTTCAACAAATTGATTGCGAATCATTATCATTTTAGTTATCTTTGTAGTCAGCCGTTCCCAGGCCCGTCGTGCAATCGGATCACGAGCCATATGGTCGAGTTGACATGAATAACTGTATGAATATGAATAATTAACTGTATACCTACCTGTAGATAGGTAAGTAAGCAGGAGAGACGAGCAGGAGATTTCCATGAAAAAATGTGCTGTATTGATCGCCAGCATCGCACTGACGCCCTTGGCCTGGGGCGCACCCAGTGAACAAGCCGTGCTGACTCACTACGCGGATCTGGCTCACGCCATGTATAAAGACGCATTAAGCACCGCCAAAACACTGCAAAAAACCGTGCGCAAACTGACAGCTAACCCCAGCGAAGCCAACTTGCAAATGGCCAGGCAAGCTTGGAAAGCCGCTCGCATACCCTATCAACAAACCGAAGCCTATCGCTTTGGCAACACGATTGTGGATGACTGGGAAGGGAAGGTGAACGCTTGGCCACTTGATGAAGGTTTAATTGACTACGTTGCCACCAGCTACGGCAGTGAATCCGATGAAAACCCCTACTACACTGCCAATGTCATCGCAAATCCGATACTCAAAATCNNTAACCGATACACTGCATGAATTGGACGAAATCGAAACCAATGTGGCCACGGGTTATCACGCGATTGAATTCCTCCTGTGGGGACAAGATTTAAACGGCACAGGTCCCGGCGCTGGCGCTCGCCCAGCCAGTGACTTTGACACCAAACACTGCACACACGGCCACTGCGATCGCCGCGCCGATTATGTGAAAGCCGCGACGCAGGCACTGGTCAATGAACTTAAATGGATCACCGCGCAATGGGCTCGTCATGGCGAGGCACGCCAAACCTTACTCAAAGCTAACTCCGTTGAACCCATTCTCATTGGGCTTGGCAGCCTCTCTTATGGTGAATTAGCAGGAGAACGCCTCAAACTCGGGGTGATGTTGCACGATCCCGAGGAAGAACACGATTGTTTCAGTGACAACACCCATTGGTCGCACTACTACGACGTGCAAGGCATTCTAAATGTTTGCTTGGAAGAATGATGTCAACAACGAAGATGAGGACAATGAGGAGTATACTCCCCTGAGCGACACAGAG
>JARRRL010000309.1:0-3188 GCA_037380725.1 Gammaproteobacteria bacterium
ACCGGCCACTGTAGTGCCCAATGAAGCAAATACAACCACCAAGATACCGATGCTGAGGAAACCACCTAAAAAGCTGAAATTTTTACCCGTCACCATCACGTACGCGGACAAAGTCAGAAACACAAACGCAGTGCCACCTAAGGCCTGCATCACAATGGAGCCACCATTTGGCAATGCGAGGTAATAATTCAGCATCGGTCCCAAGCTCGCACCCAGCATAGCCGTGAAAGCAAAAACGACCCAAATACCCGCACCCGTGTTTGCCACACGTGGCATCACAAACAACAATACCCCGAATGCTGCTATGACCAACGCAATAGCCATACCATGATCCATACCCACCGCCATGGACAACCCCGCTCCCACCGCGCTCACAATCAGCGTCAGCGCCAACATCGCATAGGTGTTGCGTATCACCCTACTCACATCAGCAGTCATTCCTGTCGCAGCTGTCGCGGCTTTATTTGCCACTGCATTTGCCACTGCTTTAGAGAACATCTCTCGTTGCATTTCGTTCAATCTCCCGTGTCTTACGATTTTCCCACTCTACTGCTTCATCACACCGCATCATACTCGTTAGTCGGCGGCCATGATGAATTAGTTCATCAAAATCCAGCCTGTTCAATCTAAAAGACTCGATTCTCGATTCGACAGTCGCATGTGATCCTACATCTATATTATGCACATTGGGGCGAACGGGGCAAATTCAAAGGCTTGCGCCCTACCGTCCCCAGAATACCCTGAGCGATCAGCCATTAAGACGAGATACAATAGCACGCAACACTTTTACGAACTTTTCATACTTTTTTGTGTCCCCGCGTATCTCAATACGACTTATAAGTGTATAACTGTTTCTACTGTTTACTGTCTCTTTCGCCAGAATAAACATAACAAATTGTTTTTATTAACCTTAACTAGTTTACAATGCTTTCAATACCTAATCACTTGTATACGATCACCCCAACACTTCTGTCAGCTCCCTGTTTCCATCTGGGATACGTACGGGTAAACTAACAGACACTACGTGCAATATTCTCTACAAGGGGCAAAAACTTGCAACTGGACGAAAACCTACGGGCGCTTTTTAACTGAGACGAAACTATACGCCTGATTCAGGAATAAGTGGGCAGCCCGTCTAAGCAGTAACAGTGATCGGTGTTTATTATGATCAAAACCAATCGTTTCGCACACAGCGGGTGAAATGAGGTAATCACAGCGTAACAACAGTGCCGTGTAACCGGAGAAATTATCGAACGATATGAGCGAAGTCAGTTTGGCCAATTTTGGCATCAGCATTAACCATAAACCGCACTCTTCTCCGTCTAATCGGCAGACCGAGCTGCATCGGCGTGTAGAAGAGATCGAAGTTGACATCGCTGAGCTCGAATCGCGCGCGTCTGAAAACCTGACTCTAACGGAAATTAATGACGTTCGCTCAAAACTGGAGGACTTAGAACAATCCACCCAACCCGCCTTCGGCTTTGGACAAGATATACAGCAATTGAAGCTGGACACCACGCAGTTCGACAATCTCAACGCTCGACTCGACGCGCTCGAAGCGCGCGTGGAATCCCACCATCACAACACGCCCAGTGGACCAAACTGTGTTTCTGCGGTGGGACGTAATAAATGGACCATGATATAACGCACAACTGATACTCATATCGTAAGCACAGCTCCTAAAACACGATCCTCAAGACCATCCAGTTAAACGGCCCTCCCAGGCACCACTTTCAGTCGAGCTCACATCCGGTATACACTATCGATTAAGATCGATCACGATCCAATCGAGTCTGCAGCATTGCGCACTCTCAGCAAAATTAAACCGTAAAACTTTTTTAACAGGATTCAGTTTTTATGGCCAGGTACGGTGTCACCTTTGCTTCTGTGGCCAACGCCGCCTCTCAGTTAGAGGCTAAAGGCATACAGCCCACCGTCGATCACGTGCGCCATCATCTTGGTGTCGGGAGCAAAACAGCGATTGCGAAACACCTCAAGCGATGGCATCACCAAATGGAACGCTCAGCGCAAACCCGCCACCCACTTGCTCAACAACAAGCAGAAGTAGAAACCACTTCATCATCAAGCACTGCCCTTTCAGCAGATGACGTTCCCGAACAATTACTGAATTTAATGAAAGACTTCTGGCAGTCTTTTTACCGCGCTCAAGTGAGCAATTCGACATCACATTGCAACACCGCACCGCGCTCAACAGGTGAAGAAACCACGACAACACCTAATGCCACCTCGCCGTCCGCAGAGCAATACCAACTCACTGGAAGCTGAATTGGCCGAAACCACGACCCAGCAGCACCGCTTAGCGCGACGCTTGGAATACCTCTGCAACACAGACTATGTGTTCAGCGTAGACTCTGAAAACAGCAGTGACACCGCCATTGCGAACCGCATCGATCCACAAAGCTCAGTACACAGCGACCCCACCGTCTTTGCCTCGCCCTTCTTGGATGCGTTACAATACATTCGCGCCACGCTCGAGCACACCGCTGAAGATCGAGATCGATTGACGCAGGATCTGCACCCAAGTGACTCAAACGAATCCGAACTCACACTGCTGAAACGCCTGCAAACTCGCCTCGACGTGAGCGCCGTCCGCGAATCGGCTTTGCGCGCGGAAAACGCATCCTTGCGAGAGCAGATCCAACAACTGCGACGAGCACATGCGCGTCGACAGCGGATCATCGAACAACTCGAAAATGAATTACGGCAAGTGGTCATATAGAAGAGGTCATGGCATCTAATGAATTTATGGGACACGCGCACCGAGTACGATAGACCCTCTCTCGACGACACGCACACACCAGAGCGCCCGCATCAATTGTTCGAACAATGGATGCAAGCGGCCCTGGATGCGCAATTACCAGAAGCCAATGCCATGACATTGAGCACACTCAATACAAGCGGTTTTCCAACCGCTCGTATTGTATTGTTACGAGCGCAACATGAAGATCGATTCACATTCTTCACCAATTATCACAGCAACAAAGGGAAAGAACTGGCTCAGAACCCCCAATGCAGCGCTTTATTTTTTTGGCCCTCCTTGGAACGTCAAATCCGAATTTCCGGTGTTTGTACACCGGTGTCCGAATCGGAATCAGATCACTATTTCGCTTCTCGTCCTTATGGAGTCAAATTGGCGCGTGGGCTTCGGATCAAAGTCATCCGATAAC
>JARRRL010000310.1:0-4730 GCA_037380725.1 Gammaproteobacteria bacterium
GCGCCAATTGGACCGGCCAGCATAAACGTTAACGGAGAAGCTAAATGCTCTGGTCGACCTGGGCTGTGTTCCCAAACGTTTTCGGCGCCGGGAAGACGCAAGTTGGATACGGTAAACCCCACCAAACCCGCCTTTGGTTTTGCACCACGACCCGTAGCGCCTTCATCCCGAATTTCGCCCCCGGCGCCCGTTGCCGCACCGGGATGCGGTGCAATCGCCGTTGGGTGATTATGCGTTTCCACCTTTAAAATAACGTGTATAGGTTCTTCCACACAGGCATATCGATGCGACAGTGGCTCAGGGAAAAAACGGGGGGCATTGTGTCCCGCTAGCACGGCGGCGTTATCCGCATACGCCGACAACACCCCCGCTGAACGCACTTTGTGCGTATGTCGAATCATGTCGAACAAGCTTGTCGACTGCAATTCCCCATCAATCACCCAGTCAGCATTAAAAATTTTATGCCGACAATGTTCGGAATTCGCTTGCGCGAACATCATCAGTTCCGCATCAGTGGGATCACGCTTTAATTGCCAATACGCCTCGAACAGGTACGTCAGTTCCGATTCGCTGAGCGCCAAACCCATGGTGTGGTTAGCGCGTTCTAAGGCCTCGCGTCCTTCCGCCAACACCGGAATCAATACCACCTCGCGCGACGCCACATCGTTAAACAACGCGTTTAAATCCATCAAGCGCGACACCACAATTTGCGTCATGCGATCATGGCTCACGGCAACCAGTTGAGATTGCAACGCGTCTACCGACACGCTAAGGCCATTTAACAAAATGCTCCCCGCATTCATCGTTAAATCATCGTTGAGCGCGACCAGCTGAAACACGACACCCATTTCAATGGAAACGGCATGCGCAACACCACAATGGCGTAAAATATCAGTGGCCTTACTGGACCACGGGGAACGCGCGCCAGGACGAGGAATTCTGAACCACGTCTGAGGTAGGGCAGCGCTTAAACGCGGATCACCTTGCTCAATAAAAACCGCATCCAACAAAGCGGCGACGCGTTCACGTTCCGCTGCAGACAAATCCTGATTCGTCTTTAATGCATACACCGCCGCCGTCTTCAAGGCGATCGGCAACGGTTGCGTTATCGTGTTTCCATCCAGCAAGCCCTCACACGCCTGCAGCACCAACCGATCGGATCGAAACGAAGAAAGCGCAGGTTGACCCCACCAGTATGTGACCATATCAAAAAACACCTTTGTATCAGCAAATACTTTCTCACTCACATCTACCACTTATGACCGCTTATGGCCACTCAGTTGGCTTCGAAATATCCAATCCAACCCAGCCCTTTGCCTCCCTGATCTGGCTGTTTTTGGCGCAAACGTGTCCATGACGCGCATTGTACTCCAGTGAAACCGGAAGAACCACGTATCAAAACCGTTCAATAGTCAATGAGATAAACAAAAACACTGATAATGATCACAAGAAAACCTTTCTGATACCCCTTCACAAAATACTGAGTACTTAATCAAGCCGTTTTACACGTCAACGCCATCATTATCCGTGTGTTGATCCGCATCCGTGTGTAACAAAACGTTTTCCCCTGCGTATTTTCCACTGATCAGGCTACACACCCATTGCATGATGACGATCCGAGATTCAAGACCACAGTAAATTATCAGAGATTGCTCACAAGATTTGACCGTCCAAGCTCGTTATACTGATTATGGATGGTTGCGTTACGGAATGGTTGCGCCCACATTCACACACAAAATTTGGATCCTTACCCCATGTCAAGACGCCGTCGTTGCGAGCCTGATTTTTCTCTTTCTCGATTTAGCCTGAATGTCCTGAACCGACACGTTCAAAGAAAATCAAACCCGCTGCGCACCTTCACCACACTGGTTCGACACGTCTTTCATGCCATAACACATGTTCACATTCACCGAAATTATTGCCTCGGTATTGTGGCCATCGCTGGCTTAGCCACCCCCATCGATCAGCAACCCATAAACAGTTTGGAGCGGGTTTACCAACGCGGCGTACTTCGCGTAGGCATCACCACACCAACGGACGTTCACTCACCCAATGTACACCCCAGCAACGTAGTTATAGAAATCTTGCAATCGTTCGCCAATCGCCTCAATGTCGGACTGGAACTCAAACAACTGGACGCGCCATTACACAACTGGCATAAACACAATATCGATGTACTGGCCAGTCACGAACCCTCTATCATGCCAACACGCCTGCCAATCCGGATCAGCAACAGCACGCCTCCGCACTTCTGCAACCGCTGGGCAATCAATTAACGGGTCCCCGAACTCACATCTTCGATCTGTTCACGCAGATCAGCAAAAAACAACTCGACTACACACTGGCTTTTTCTTACGAATACGACATGTACCGTCATTTTGTTGATGACCTGCAAGCCGAACCCCTCGGTCTGGCCTTCACGTTTCGATGGGGATTTAATGGATTAGAGACTGATGAATTGTTCGCCCAAGCGGAATCTTATATTCAGGAAATACAGGAGACAGGCGCAATCGATGAACTGCAAGCGCGCTTCTTCTGGAATAATCCGGCGCTGAATGACATCGAACGTCGTGTCTTTTTGGAGCGAATATCCACGCGTTTGCCACAGTATATGGCCGAATTCAAACAAGCGGCCAAATCCACCCATCTTGACTGGCGCTTACTGGCAGCCATGGCTTATCAAGAATCACATTGGAATCCCAAAGCTATATCACCAACGGGGGTACGCGGTATGATGATGCTCACCCGTGCGACGGCTCGCGAAGTTGGGGTAACCGATCGACACTCAGCCAGCAGTAGCATTCGTGGTGGAGCCATTTATTTTATGAAACAAAAAGCTCGATTGCCCACTTTTATTCCCGAGCCGGATCGTACGTGGATGTCACTCGCCGCCTATAACCTGGGCACGCACACCGTACTCAATGCCATCAATCGAGCGCAATACGAAGGCGACGATCCCACAGATTGGTTTGACGTACAAAAACATTTAAGTGCTTTTGAACATGAAATTCCAAACGTCAAGTCCATCAAATATCGTCGCGGTGCAAACCAAGGTATTTACTACGTGAAGCAGATTCGACTCTTTTATGATCTTCTGCAACGTCCGAACTTGCTGGAGAACAAAACGTCCCCCATCCCCATCAACTTAGCAATGGCTCGCTCAGAGTCATCCACTCCACAACACATCACGACGGTCCAATGAGAAGAATCTGGACATAAATCCACTGATGATATCCACAGCAATCTATATCATCCATTGACGCAAATCTTCCAAAAATCCTTTTAATGATGTTGTGAAACGCGCGGCGTCAGCGCCATCAATCACACGATGATCATATGAAAGCGATAAGGGCACGCACGTACGCGGCACAAACGCTTCACCATTCCACACCGGTTTTACCGCATTTTTGGAAACGCCTAATATCGCCACTTCCGGCCAATTGATTATGGGCGTAAACGCCGTACCACCGATACCACCTAAAGAAGAGATGCTGAACACCGCACCCTTCATATCCTCAGGTTTCAACCGTTTCTCTCGCGCCTTACCGCTGAGCGCCACAATTTCCTGAGCCAACTGACTGACGCTTTTCTGATCCACATCACGCACCACAGGCACCACTAAGCCAGTCGGTGTTTCACACGCAAAACCAATGTGGCAATACGATTTATAAACCAAGGTGACGCCATCCGGTTTCAAAGAAGCTTTAAATTTAGGATGCAAAGCCAAGGTCAACGCACAGGCTTTCATAATAAAAGCCAAGGGTGTGAGCTTAATGTTCTTTTTCGCATAACGATCTTTTTGACTTTGCCGAAACGACTCCAAATCCGTAATATCCGCCTCTTCAAACTGCGTCACGTGCGGCAACGCCGTCCAACTGCGGTGTAAATACTGAGCCGATAGCTTTTGGATTCGAGACAAAGCCTGCTCTTCCGTTTCTCCCCACTGCGTAAAATCAATTTCAGGCAACGGTGTCCCCATCGCCGAACCGGACACACCCACCGGCGCACTGGCCATCGCTTTCATTTTCTGCTTGACGTGATGATGCACATCTTCCTTTAAAATTCGACCACGCGGCCCCGATCCCGTGATCTGCGACAAGTCCGCGTGCAAGGCATTGGCTAATCGACGAACAGCTGGACCGGCGTGTACATTGCGGCTGACATTAGCAGGTGGGCCATCACCTCTTCCAATCTGAGCGGGAACCTCACTGTTTGTTTTATCAGCGGGTAACGGAGCAGCAGGCGATGAAACAGGGGATGAATCTGACCTTGAAACAGGCCTTGAAGCTGGCGTTGGAACTTGCGCTGTAGCTGGCGTTGGGACATTGGCTGAACGCTGGGCCTCTCTTTGCAGAGTTTCCATTTCTACCCTTCCCGCCTGCGAAGCCGGCACTTCCATCGAAGCTTTATCCGACTCCAGCACCACCAGCGGATCGCCTTCACCAACACGATCTCCCACGGCAACATTTACTTCAATGACCGTTGCCGCTGCAATATCTCCCAAATCAACCTCCTAGTCCTTCTCGAGGGTGTCCTGCAAAAGAGACAAGGCGTCGATCTTCAGGTCCAATCCCGTGCAGCCGTAATGATTGGTAGGTTTAGTGGTGGTTAACCCAAAAATCAGTCACCCTAAGTGTGGGAGCCGTGCTCCCTCTTATATGCACAGTTTGGCCTGGGACTGGGCCATTGGCAGTTAGGAAGGTGCCCCCGATCGTGGCACAGATCAAGGA
>JARRRL010000311.1:0-2524 GCA_037380725.1 Gammaproteobacteria bacterium
CGTCCAAAAATTTTACTGACAACCCGACCACTCTCATTCATCAGCTCGTTGATTATCTGCAGAATTTGAAAAACAGGTAGTAGCGTTAACAACTAAAACCCCATCTTATTATTCCCAATGACTTAGCCCGAATCTTCAACGTTTAACTATGGACTCAGTGTTCGAATTTGCAATTGGGATAAGCCAGTCTATTCTCAACGAACCCCGCATACGTCATTCCCGCGCAAGCGGGAATCCACTGAAGCACCCCACCCCAGCATTTTTGCACCACATCCTTCTGCACAGATGGATTCCCGCTTGCACGGGAATGGCGGTAAAGTCTGCTGAAGGTAACAACTTTCAATCGGCTAGCCTAGTCCACAATGCCATTGGTCTGTGGGTAACTAATCCTTGGACAACAAATCCACAGACATCAAACGATTGATGAGAAAATCCTTGATGTCATCCAACGACTCCTTAATCACTGCTGGGTTGGTGGGATCAAAAGGATCGTCACTCCAACGCCTCATCGGTAGAAACGGCAGGTTTCGTTTTGAGGGAAACTTTCTCTAACCAGATACCGGCGCCGCCAAGCCCCGTTGCTAAAGCCCGATATTCCTGAATCCACCGCTCACGGTCAGCGTGCAATGCGGCATGCGCAGCGCAAACGCCTTGCAGAACAAGACGCACCGCCACTGGCCGCCCTTCAGCGGCATCCAAGGCCGACAGCAGCCCCGCTCGCACGTGTTCATAGATGTCATCGACCGTTTCAGTCGCCGAAACAGCCAACTCGCACAGTGACCAACGCATGACATCAAGATCGCGGTGTTCCACCGCCACAATTTCGCTGCCTTCTACAGTAACGAGCGTACAGCCCTTCGGCCCGGTCTCACGAATATGCCGCCCCTGAATGTTGCCTGGAAACACGATCCAGGGATCTTCGCTGACAATTTCGCGCTTATGAACATGACCCAAGGCCCAGTACTGATACCCTTTAGAGCGCAGCCCATCCACCGTGCAGGGCGCATAGGGTTCATGACCTGGTTTGCCGTCCAGGCAGGTGTGCAGTACGCCAATATTCAGCAAATGCGGATCGCCGGGCGGGTAGTCTTGTGACATATCGTCCGTGACAGCCCGCGTGGCAAAACCCTGCCCGCAAATGCTCACACCCAGGTCATCGAGGACAACGCGTTCCGGTTTCTTCGTTGAAAACAGCGTTACGTTGTCCGGTAAACGGAGGAATTTTGTGATCTGGCTGGCGGCATCATGATTGCCTGCGACGATAAAGACGCGGATACCGGCCTCACGCAATCTTCCCATTCGCTCCACAAAATACAATCCCGTGTTGTAGTCCTTCCAGTCCCCGTCGTACAGATCCCCGGCTAATAAGACGAACGCGACGGCCTCGTCGATGGCCAGTTCGATGAGATTATCGAAGGCGCGGCGGGTAGCGCTGCGAATTTCTTCTGTTGGGGCGCCTTCGTATCGTTCTAGGCCCTGGAGCGCGCTGTCGAGGTGGATGTCTGCAGCATGGATGAATTTCACAAAAATTTTCCTATTGGTGTTCGTGATACGTTGAAATTGTGCTTATGTGCTGTTCTATTCTCCTTGTGAGAGTGTGGGCGATGTCAGCCGTACGATCAATGTCTCATTAGCGAAACAGATCATCGCAGACAAAATAGTGAGTTTTCCCCTCGCATTTTATGTAGCCAGTCGCTCCCGCGCGGATCTCCCACTCACACTGGCGAGATCGATAGGTTAATGTCCCCTCGATAAAGCACGGTGCGTAATTATAATGATCATGAATGACTCGAGACTCAACCTGCCGCGCCCTAAGAAAAAATTCTTTAGCCTCGCGATGGCTCAGATCTACATCCTCTGGACGACAGCGTCCATTGTCATCTGACCCAAAATCTTCTACATACACCGCTGTGACTTCCTGTTGGCGGAAACTCTGGGAAGTTGCGCATGATGCGCAAAAGATAATAGCTAATAATAGGGTTGAGGGTTTCAGCATCACTTCCATACCGCTGTACTCGCTTCACCAGGATTTTTGTATGACACTTCAGGATGTCGATAGACGTCGCTTGATGTAAGACTAAAGTGACCATATAGCTCACCCTCTAACCACTACAGGGAAACATTTTGGCTCGGAATGACCACCTCGTATTTTTGCTATCAATATGTTTTCCAACAAGCTCGATGCCGATTGAGTCACTATTGACCGGGTAACGATGAGGATAAGATTTGGCGCGCTCATTGGCGTCAAGAGCCTTGATCTGATTTATCCATGACAGAGCAAGAATCTTTGCCATGTTGGCGCTATTGCAGCTCTTCTTGTTGATAGCAAGGCATTTTGATTTAATGAGACGACCCACGTGGTAGCATCGCTTGTGCATACTTGCCGTTTGATAAATTTGACCGTTTTTGCCTATCAAAAAATGCGCGCCATTACCGCCTGCCTTGTATCCGTTAAAGGTATGCTGAACAGTCGGCGCATCCGTTTGATGGACAACAATGGCATGGATACTCGCAAGCGGGCCAT
>JARRRL010000312.1:0-3117 GCA_037380725.1 Gammaproteobacteria bacterium
TTCAGCGCCTGCAAAAGTGGCAATAGCTCAGGCACATCAACCTGAATAATGCTCCACAGGATATCGTCATCTATGCCGAGGTAGCCATGAATAAGACGATTACGGGTCGCAATGATCATCCGCCAGGGAATGGTAGAATGGGTGGCACGAACCTCTTCCGAGATATGAGTAGCGGCTTCACCAATCAACTCTAGATTACGCAAAGTGGCGTCGTAAACTAATCCGCTGGCCACAAAACCATCCTGGTCAAGTCCATCTGTATAAGCAACCACCTTTTCAGCAAACTCGATCATGTCGTCAAGGTAGAAACGCCATTCACGCTGACTGGCATCAGACATTAATCCGCTCCTGCTCAATGTACGGGCGCAGTTCCGATCGAAGGGCTTTTTCGGTGACCAAATCCACCGGACAGTCAAACAGATCCTCCAGAAAAAACTGCACGCCGAAATAACGCTTGGAAGTCGCTGGACCATCAAAAGATACCAATACATCAACATCACTGCCAGTGGTCGCCGTATCACGAGCAGTGGAACCGAACAGGGCTAACTGGGTCACGCCAAAGCGGACCTGCAGCTCCGATTTGCTGCGTCTTAACAGCTCAAGAGCACGCTGTCTTTTCATCATTTAGAATCCAGGATACCGAAGATTAACGAATTAATCATCTTAATAGTCTCAACAATAGAGCCAACTAAAAACCCTTTCTTTCTTTAAAAAAGGACGTTATCTAACACTGCGCACTCAATAAACAGTGCTATTTACACGCTTGAAAACTTTCTACGTCTGCACGCGACATCAATCGGCTCAATCCGACGAACGACTGCCCCAATCCGCTTGCCACTCAAAACCCACTATCTGCCGCGTTGCTTTGGAAAACTCCACCCTCAACAGAGGGGTGAGGGCCCCGGGTCTTACCTCGCCGTCAGAGGCACTCGTTCAAACAAAGAAGAGATGAGACCGTTCTCTGTTATCTGTCTTAATCCTCGCCATCAGAGGCACTCGTTCAAACCCTTGTGGATAACTTTTATTCTTAAAAAACAAGACACTATCACATGCCTTATAACTGTAAATTTAAACAGTGAAAAAGTTACTGTCAAATTACAATAGAACATCCCCGCTCGAAATCCAACACCGAGCGCCTTATTAGATGACTACTTTCTACCCATCCAAAAACCTATTTTCATTCATACAATAAGCAAACACTCTCTCTCGATCTCTTGGAAGCATCACGCTCATGCTTGGCTACCGGGACAATAATGAGACATTCATCAGCTAATTATAGATCCATAATTGTGTTGCATTCTCATTGCCACTCGCACAGTCTTGGTAAGGCGTTTCCCCGAGCGAAGCACAGTGCGTCGCTGAGGGAAGCTGCCAAAATACCCAATAAAAAACCAAAAAACTACTCAGCAGGACGTCGATATGGACTCGTTAATAGCACACCGGAAGACTCTCCGTCTTCACGCCGTTGTACGCCAATACGTTTTACCGTGTTGCTTTGCCCTCATCTGCGGTTTACTACCCCCTTCAGAAGTGCAGGCCCACGGCAATAGGTCATTTAACCGGCATCTCACAGACTTCGGCGGTATGCTTTACGTAATGACCAATAATTCCTCCAACAATGAAATTGTGGTGTTCTATCGCAGATTTAACGGATCGCTACAGCCATTACCATGGGCAACCGTTTCCACCGGAGGCCTTGGCGGCAGCGCGAACGCACCGATTGACCCCTTAGGGTCACAAAATGCGTTGATTTTTGACAATGACTTGAGGATGCTGTTTGCCGTTAACGCCGGTGATAATACGGTAACCGCATTTACCACGCTCACCAGGGACGCTGTTCTGAAATCGGTCGCTCACGTACCGTCGGGTGGCACGCTCCCCGTCAGCGTTGCTGTCAGCCAGAACCGCCTGTACGTACTCAACGTCGGAGGCACAGGAACCGTCGCCACATTTGAAATCGCCGGTAATGGTGAATTACTGCTTTTAGACACCCTGGAATTGGGTTTAGACAACCCCACGTGCATCCCTTTCGATCAGGCAATGGCGCCCGGGCAAATCGGCGTTGACGCACTGGGTCGTCGCCTCATCATCACGCATGGTGCCGGTCAGGAGCTCTTAAGCGCGCCGCTGGATGATGACGGAATTCCCACCGATTCACTCATCACCACCACCACACCGGGTGTCGTGCCTTTCGCCTTCGATGTATCCCGCAACGGGAATATCCTGTTAGCAGAAGCCGGAACCAGCTCCGTGTCATCGTTCAGCCCTTCAGCCGTGGGACAACCTTTTATTGTCACGTCGGAATCCATCGCTACCGGGCAAACGGCAACGTGCTGGATCGTCGCGACTGACCGCTACGCCTATGTGGCGAATACCGGCGCCAATAACATCAGTTCATTTACACACAGCCGGACCGGTGCCGTTACCCTACTCGAAGCGAATGCCGCCAGCACCAGCAATGCCCCCATCGACATGACGCTCGCTGGTAATAACCGATATCTATACACCTTAGATGCCGGCAGCGGCTCTATTTTCAGCTTCAGCATTGACGCCGACACCGGACAATTGCATGCACTAGAAGCCCGAGAAGGCTTACCCGCTTCAGCGGGATTACAAGGTATTGCTGCCTTCGATTTCTGAGCGAAGTGCGCTGAATAGACCGTTTTATTTGATGCTCGACCTTGGCTATACCCCATGAGGATGATCCACAATAACCGTAAAATCACGGCGATGATTTAAAACCATCTCTTGTGTTGTGTTCCCGGTTGGGTCTCCTCTGGTCAACGTCGAGCTTAATTCACTTATAAAAAAATGCGTGTGGGCAGCAGTTTACTCAACACCCATTGCTTACGTTCTTCTGAACATATGCTCATGATCTATCCGCTTCGCCCCCTCCTCCCCATGACAAAGGCAAAAAATGAAACTATAATTTCATTTATCACCACTTTTTTGAAGGTATAGATTCATGAACGGTCGTTCCGCAGTCGTGTTTCCCAAGGACCAAGAGGCGCTAAAACAGCTTGGCGAAAACATCACTTTGGCCATGAAACGCCGAAAAATTACCCAAACCAAGCTTTCTGAGCGCACCGGCCTTTCCATGCCGACGCTTCGCAATAT
>JARRRL010000313.1:0-4254 GCA_037380725.1 Gammaproteobacteria bacterium
TGCTGACCATGGCGAACCTGATCGCCATTTCCTCAGACGAGGTGTTCAGCGGTCTACCGGGCAGACCGGTTGATATTGATGGGCCGGTGATTACGTCGTTATTGGAGTCCAATTCTCTGGTCAACGACACAGCGAAAATTCGGTTTATCGTCGATGACGCCTTGACTGTGCATGATGTGAACGTCTACATCGATAACGAATTCTACACCGAGCTCTCAGTGCAAGAACCGCTCTTGCTTTGGGATACCACGTCCTTCAGCGATGGCGAACACACGCTCACCGTAGAGGCCAGTGATGCTTTAGGCAATCAGTCGCAGGAAGATTTCATATATCAAGTGGTGAACAATGGAGCGGGCGTAACGATTACGTCACCAACATTGGTAAAAGACGAGGTTTACGAAGCGTTTGGAACCTTTGCTGCAGGCGCGGCAGATATAGATCAGATAGTGGTCAACGGCGTTATTGCCGAGCTGAATCGTGAAGAAAACACGTGGCGTGCGCTTGTCAATATCAGAGGGGGGATCAATGACGTCGAAGCAACCATTTATGATTCGCTTGGAAACACCAATTCAGAATACATTAAAGTTCGCGTGGACTTGTTTAAACCAATAATACAACCCGTTTTGGTAACCAAATCTTTTAGCAATTTAGATGGACGTTTCAGCAATTGCGAGTTGATAAGATCAGGAATTGAAGAACCAAAAATAAGACCTTTGTGCTTGAACACTGAAAAAGTAAATCTAGAGGCTAGAGAATTAAATATATTCCTTAGCAATCAAGACTACCTCATATTCGGTTTCAACATAACTGATCGACTAGGAGGCAATGAAATATACACCGAATATGAAAACATAGAAATAGAATATAAAATTACCTTAAATGATGAATTGATGGTGGATTGGTCACCGCTTCCCAGAGCGACAACAGGTTCCGGTGATGTTGTACTACCAGTCACAACCGAATACTTTGGAGATAACTTCTACGAAGTATCCATAAATGATGTATTCGATGTGACAATTAGGGCAACGGATGAAGCGCAACAAGAGACAGAGCTAAACTTTTTCTTTAGCCTTGACGTGCTTACCCCTCCCACAGGCCTGACAAGATCAGCTGAAAATAGCGACATATTTTTAGTTGATTTTGAAAACAGAAGCTTGCTAAACGGGACTGAACATACCCTGACGTATACCTCACAACGGAAAACAAATTTTCCATTACTACTTGAAATAACGCCTTCAAACAATCATTCGGTGGTTCAGCTTATCGAACACGCAAAGCGTGTGAACCTATACAGGGTAAAAACCACAGAGGAATGGCGCGCGCGTTTTTGCGAAGATATCCGCGCATGTTCAATGGGAATTTTTGGAGATTGGGAACCAGTGGACGCCTTAGTGCAAACCTTGGGGGCGAACGTTGAACGCCCTCATGAACCCATGCTGAGTGACGTAACGGAAGCCTCCACCGATGTTGTAGAAAAGCCAAATACGACATGGCGTGATAAGGAAATACCTTGCATGCTGGAAGGTTGGCAAACGGGTCTTGGTCCATTAAGAGCCAACCCAGGCGCGGGAGACTGGCCCTGGGAAGGACGTTTTGCCTGCTACCGTGAGCGCCCATGGTGGCTTAACGATACACCTGCAACCTACCAGTTTGTACAATACAGGAATATTTATGAAGTTCAATACGAACCTGGGTATCCAAAAAATGAGGTTAAATTGACAGAGAAAACGTATCCCGTTCAAAAATCAACGATCAGAGTATTTGACGAAATCAGAGGGTTAGAAATATTTCCTATTAGTAACGGTTGGTATCAAATACCATCAAACACAAGGTACAGAATAAGCATGGTTACTCAACTTCCTTTTTTGGAAAACTTCACAGAGGAAACCGAAGGTAATCAAGTGCCGTATAATGAGTGGGTTTCTCAAGACAAATCCATTGAATGGAAAATAGATAGCTCTATGAAGATCAGATCGGCTATCTACACAGGGGATATAGCTGATGTGGAATTGGCGTCGATAACTGAAACAGATGTTGGCGATGGTATTGTCAGTTATGTTGTGGAAAGATGACGCTCCACCAGCAAGGCCGAGGCAAGTTATTGGCTCGAACATTGGATTCCCAGATTGTAGAAATAATTGAGAAATGTTCCATGCTCAATATACTGACAAGCCTTGGGATGCCGGTGATCGGGTGGAGGAAGTCTGGCTGAATCCGCCGAAGGAACATCAGGCGGCCAAGGGTCCAAAACTCCAGGGCTGCTTGATTAATGGACGCGACAACTTTCTTGACAAACAACGGTTGACAAAGTGCAACGTATATCCCGGATATTTTCCGGAATATACGTCTGAAATGACTGGATATCTGGGATCACCGTCGGATTTGACGCTTTTTCAGGGAGTAGATAGTGGTTGGTGAGATAAGAGCAGATGCTATAACTAGTTTAATAGAGGATATTTTTATGAGATTCTAACGTAAACTTAAAGATGCTATGCTCCGGAATAAGGGGCGAATCCGACGATGATTAAACTGTTAACCGCACAATGTGAGCGATCGTTATGACCAATCCCCCAAAGAACAACCTAGCGGACTACTGGTCGGGCATCCACAATGCCTTAGATGGGCGCTTGCTTTCTGTAAAGAACTACCTGAAGCACCCGTCTTCCGGATTTACAGCTGAAAATTATTTTCGCGATTTGCTCAAGGAGTACCTGCCAAGAAAGTACTCCATCGAGTCGGGCTTCGTTGTAAACGTCGCGGGAGAGCGCAGCGACTTTCTAGATGTTCTTATCGTAGATTCGCAGAACATACCACCATTGTCCGCCGAGGCCCACTTCAAGGTATTTCCCTCGGAAGCAGTCGTGGGTGCCATCGAGATTACGTCGGCGCCAAAGGCTCACGTAAGCAGAGCGGGGATAGAAGGCAATATTTCGAAATTAGAAGATGACATCTTGAAGCTCGCAAAGCTCAGAGGAATCGCGCGTGAACGCGAGTACCTCGTACCGATAAATACGGTGCAGAACGGTCAAGTAACGTTTAAAAATTCGCGCTTGCCCTACACATTGTCTCCGAGGTGCTTCTTAATAACGTGCGGTGACGAATGGGTTAAAGCAGATACCTATGAAAGAAATTTATTGAGTTCTATGAATGCTGCGAAGCAAAAGAACGATCATGTCTGGATAAACGCAGCTTTTAGCATGTGTCACGGAATGTTCCACTTCAAGCCGTTCACTCAGTTCGAGCATCAACGCACAAGAGAAAACGCTCTGTTGGAATTTGTGCTTTTCGTTAATGTCGTGGTAGCGGAATTTAGAACATCACATATTGATATCAGACGCTACAGACCGACGTTACCGGAAGATTCGGGGGGCCAATAGTGAGACTGACGGCTAATCGGGTAAGCGCCGGTGTTTCTCCGGCGCTCCCCACAACACCCTGCATGCGGCTCCGCACAGGGCGTTTCACTTAGGATGATGAATTTGATCCATCCATCTCGTAGCGCGTACAACCCCTCAGATTTTAGATAGCTGTTAGATAACGCTTGATGAATCCCTGGGATTTTAGCACTACGCCATGGTCCTTTGCTGGTCATATCACACGCAACTGCGGCTTGGACGCTTGCGCCGCGTTTTATCAAGTTTCTTATTTTGGTGCGCGGCTTACGCCACTGCCGCCAATAAGCCATCCTCACTCAGCGACGAATCCAGTGATCTAGATCCAAGCAGAGTTAGTAGCAGTTGGCGATACCAAAGTAATTAATCCAGCCTCTGAGATATTGGCTGAGCTTGAATAGCTGGAAGCGCATGGATACGCCCCAGTTGCGATTCGTTAATGCGCGGACCTGTTGTTTGAATTTATCTAACGTTTTAGGGTGTAATTGAATACGCCCATAACGGAAAGTAAACCCTAAGAATTTACTATCAGATATTTTCACAACTTGGCTTTTGGTTGTATTAATGTTTAGCTTTAAGCGGTTTTGCAAGGATCCGCTGATGCTCGTGAGGACGCGTTCGCCTGCCCGCTGGGACTTAACTAATATTGTGAAGTCATCAGCGTAACGGGCAAATTTATGCCCACGTCTTTCTAGCTCTTTGTCTAAGGGGTCCAGCATAATATTCGCCAGCAGTGGCGAAAGTGGGCCACCCTGGGGAACACCCTCTCTGCCTTCGATAAAACGCTGTTTATCCATAATGCCAGCGCGCAGATATCGACTAATCAACTTTAATAAGCGCTTATCGGTCACTTTGCGACTGA
>JARRRL010000314.1:0-4867 GCA_037380725.1 Gammaproteobacteria bacterium
TCTTGTTTCAAGTTATCTTTTATTTGTTCCTGATAGTGATCAATTTTATTGAGAGGCAGTTTGAGGCGTCGGATTCATAAAATTTCGATACCATTCGATCGTTTCTCGAAGTGCTTCATCGAGAGTGACGTGAGGCACCCAATCTAATTGATTTCGTGATTTGCTTGCGCTGAGGTACTGATGTGAAATTTCATTTTTCGCTTCATTGAGAATGATTGGCGACAAATCTTCACGTTGCATTAAATGCAACAGCTTTTTTGTCATATCTATAACAGAAATATGGTTTTCTGCGCTGTAGTTATACGCTTGTCCGTGTATCGATGAATTTTCCATGCACGTGGCTAAATGTAAATAAAAGTCTGAAACATCTTTTACGTATACGTAATCACGAATACACATCCCATCACTGCGTATGATGGGTGCTTTGCCATGTAGAATAGAGCGAATGGTGCCTGGAACAATACGGTTAAAATTGAGATCACCCCCACCAAAGAAATTGCCACACCGTGTTATACAAACAGGGATTCCGTACGTATTATGGTAAGTTTGTGCAATCAAATCCGCGCAACTTTTTGAAACATCGTAAGGGTGTTTTCCCTGTAAAGGCATGGATTCCTCATAAGGTAGATTGGGTTGGTCGCCATACGCTTTGTCGCTGGATGCCATGATGACACGTTGAACGGTTTTAATGTGACGACATGCTTCCAAAATATTCCAAGTGCCACGAATATTTGCCTCGAACGTAGATCGTGGATTGCGATTAGCCACGCCCACAATAGGTTGGGCACCCAAGTGAAAAACAGTATCAATTTCGTATTCGTTAAGAGTGCGTAATTGCAATTCATAATCTTCTAAATTACCGAAAACTGTAAAACGCAGTGCTGAGTGAAGGGCGACAGGTTGATGGCGCCAATCACTGGGATTACTTCTACACCAATCGCGAATCAATCCCACGACATTTGCGCCTGCCGTATTCAATGCGTTCACTAACCATCGACCTAAAAGGCCAGATGCGCCCGTGACATAAACGTTTCGATCACGCCAAAATATACTGTTTTTATCACCGTTACACATGTCATGTCATACCGTTACACATGTCATGTCATCCTTGTGATGTGCAAATCTGAATACAGTCAAGCTGTTGTTCTTAACAATCCCTATTGGTCAGTTAATCAAAACAGATATAAATAAAACCGTTTTGTTTCTTGCAAATGCTCCCTGTAACTCAGGCGTGCGATTACTGTGCTTACAATCGCTACAGTACGGCGGATACCAAGGCACGATAATCATAAAATTGAACCTGATGGTCTAGGTGATTGGTTAAGTGATTTACGTCACTCGCCACCAAAATGTCTTCTAATTCTTTTTGATCTTTGTATGTGTCCATGGATTTGAAAAAACCATCATTTTGATAGCAAAATAGAAGACTTTCAGCGGCCAGTGCTGGAAAAACGTCTCGTTCAAGATTTTCACCATTCCAATAACGGAATACAGACTTATCCATTACAAAAAAACCAGCATTAATCCAGTGTGATTTCAATCGTGGTTTTTCATTGAATCCAATAATACGACCGCTATTTTCCGCTTCGACGGTTCCATATTGAGATTGCAGTGGTACACTGGTTAAAGTTACTAAACCCGAGTGCGAATTATGAAAATGAATCAATTTATCTAAGGAGACATCACAGATGCCATCGCCATACGTCGCCAAAAACTGATCACGCAATAAGTTTTGACAGTGATAAATACGCCCAGCCGTATCTGTCTCTTCGCCGGTATCAACAATTTTAATATCCCAGTCATAATGCTTACCACTAAAATAATCGATAATGACTTCTTTTCGATGGCCCACTGAAACCACAAATTCCACGTGTCCTTGTGCGGCGAACAAACTCATGATTTGGACAATCATCGGTTTACCACCAACAGGCATCATTGGCTTCGGTAAGTATTCAGTAAAGGGATAGGCACGTGTCCCTTTACCACCTGCAAGAATAACAACCTGCATGCATAACTCCTTCCATTCTCTCAGTCGTGTTCAGGGCGATTATTGTGAAAAGTGATATACAGTAAACTCGTTAACAATAGATATCTGAAAATCAGGTGTGTATGGCGACCACTTCAATATACGTCACATTTCTTCTATCGGAGCTCACACTGAGCTCATAATTCGCGTTTTCATTGAACAGAACAGACATTGTGATTATTACGCAATTCCTTAATCCGATACAAGGATAATACTCGAAAGAATGATAATGGTGAGCAATATGATGTAAGACATCGATTACAGATCGACAGATAAAGCGTACGCTGGCAACAACATTACCACTCTAAGGTCCTTTAAATGGCATTAACCAAAAAAAGTATACAAATATCTATCGTCGACTTAAGTATGGATGCCTTCCTTGAACTGATTTTGCTCTGAACCGATCACCTCTCACTGATATATCTCTTGACTGCACCAGATTTGAAAAATAGAATGGCACACTTTATACATCTTGTGATTCATGCACCACGAAAAAGCAGAATTGGATATCCATCTCAATGTTAAGTCATCTCTAATGACTGCCTTAGAGTAAGCATTTTGAGTATTTTACGGGATAACACTTGTCCCTTGTAAAGCACTTGGATTACTATGCTCATTCAATATTTTACCTGTCTTATATATATGCTAAAGCAATGAGCAAATTTTCTATTTATTAAAAAAATCTACTGGCGATCAAGTCATGCTGATATTATCTATTCTGTATCATCGAAGAGTTGTGACTGGAAATATACGAGGGGACATTCTCTCGAGGTGGTGCCCGCTCTACGCATCACTTCAACTCAGACATTTGAAAAGGAATATATATTACAAGCGGGTGATTCAATAGAAGTTTTTGTTTATCAACATCCTGATTTTTCACGTACTGGTGTCATACGATCAGATGGAAAATTTACATTGCCCGTCATCGATGAAATCAAAGCAGCTGGATTGACACCTCGGGTTTTGGATCGTGTTATCACACAGAAACTGGAACAACGATTGCGCAATCCTGAAGTTTCTATTTTATTGCACAACAGTGAGGAACCTCACGTTTACGTTTTTGGTGAACTCAATAGCCCACAAGCCATACCACTTAGAAAAGCGCGCACCGTAGCACAAGCCATCGCTCGTGCGGGTGGCATGAAACGTTCGGGTGCTATTAAACAAATAGCTATTATTCGTCAGAATAAAAACGGATATTTGTCTGCACACATTGCTGAAGAAAAATCCAGACAGCAACTGGCTTTTATTATGTCATTAGCCAAAACACCTTTGCAAGCGGATGATCTCGTCATCGTTCCTGAAAGTAAACGCTCACAATTTGTTCGTTTCGTGAGAGACTTTATTAATACACCCATGAGTGGATTGAATCAAGTTCTCTCGCCGTACTTTCAGTACCGTACACTAATTGAAATTGAAGAATGATGCATAGTCATCAGTGTTGTTAAAATTGCTGTTAGATTGGGTTGCCATGTTGTCATAATGTATGATGATAGCAAAGTGAACGTCATGGTTTGTGAACGTGATTGATCAAAAGGAAACACAGTCATGACATGCCAATGGATGGGCGAGTATCATGAAACAATTGGATGCTGATTTTTTCACACATCGAGATAAGAGAGATACTTTTGATGTCAAATCGTCTTTTCTCAAATTGTTATATACCATTCAGAATCAAAAAGGCTTGATTATATTTATTTCGTTTTCTGTATTGTGTGTGACGGTGCTCTATATGCAGATATGGCCTCCTGTATTTAAAGCAGAAGTTATTTTACGCTTTGAAGCAGATAATGACCCGCAAAGATCTGATTTCTATCAGCAATGGAACGTTTTTCGACGAGATAGCTTAACCGACGAAGCTTTACTTATCACTTCTCCTCCAGTATTAATTAAAGTGATCAAGCGTCTTGAGTTAAGTTATGAAGACGTTTATCACCCCTTCGCCAGCTATGTGACGCATCTTTGGGGTCAATCAAGTATTGGTAAAAGTTATCGGAAGTTCAAAAATATGATTTTGGGTAATCCGAATTCGATACAAGCACTAACACAAAATGAACGTGAACGTATGAAAGTACTAAAAGATTTTAAAGCTTCTGTATCTTTGTCACCCATTTCGGAAAGTAATATAGGTTTACTGGTTGTACGTGGACCCTCCGCTTATGTCGCAACAATTGCCAACACTGTGGTAGACGTTTACTTGGAAATGCGACGAACGCGTTTTGTACAGGAGGCCGAAGAAGCTTATAATGCGTTGGCCTCTGAAGCGAGCCGTGCATACGACGAGTTACATAATGTGGAAACACGCATGACAAACTATTTTGAAAAAAATGGATTGATCATGGCATATGAGAAGGATCGTACGGCATTGCAGCAATGGTTGCAACTGCAGCAAAGCATTATTGATTTGGAATCCATTGTTGCCAGTCACAGAGAATCCTTGGCGGTGGTTGAGCAGCAACTGACACAAGAACAACGATCGATCACCAGTGCTAGACTTTACCAAAAAAATACATTAGAAAACCAACTGACACAGTTACTTCTGCAACACAGAGATGCTTTAGAACACTTCCAGGCGAATTCACCTGAAATTCAGTTTATTAATAATCAAATATCCAGTGTTCGAAAGCTCATGAAAGATCAAGGTTCCGTTATCCAAGAAAGCAGTACCGAAGTGATTAACAGTACTTTTGAAACTTTGCGTACTCGAAGAGCTCAAATTGAAAGTGATTTAGAAGGTGCTCTGGCGGCGCTCAACGTGAAGCACGCTGCTGAGCAAACCATGAGAAAAAATCTTGAAACACTCCCTCAAAAAATGTATATTGAGAATAGTTTAGAACGTGA
>JARRRL010000315.1:0-3012 GCA_037380725.1 Gammaproteobacteria bacterium
GCTTTGCAGAAATTTGCCATTGCCTTTTGGTTCACTCCCGCGCCCAGCTCAGCTGATCACCAGTTTCTCTTCCGCTCGAAGTTCAGGCCTATTCAGAAACGAAGCCCTCATACGCTTCCTGGCGAGGATTGAGTCGCTTTGTGACCGTGAAGGAGGCGACTCATGAAACTGCGTAGTCATCAAGTTGCTCGGAGTGCGTATCAGGGTGTGCAAAGGTGGCAGGAATTTAAAAAGAAAAAAGAATATGGCGCATTAGCACATAAATTACCGGTTATGATTTTACAAAACGGTTTGTCACAAGCCACGGGTTTTTTGTTGGCTAAGGCGAACAGCGGCGATGCTCAGAATGAGCATGGGGCCCTGTTGGATGATTTGGCGCAGGTGTTTCGTGAATCAGACTTTTTTGATGTTGCGCGTGATGTTACGTGTGATGTTGTGTGTGAGAGTGGTGGGGCGCTGCATGAACTGGTGCTGGCTGCCAATATGATGGAGACGATGCGGATAACACGACGCGCGTTGGAAGCCAGCGCTTGGCTTCGGCGTTATGTGCAGGGTGTCTTAAAAGTGGATGCGAGTGGGCAAACGCAGGATGAGTCGACTCAACAAGTGGGTGCGGCCTCCGTTTAATCAGAAGCGGGATAGCATAGGAGATGCCAATGTTACTGATGCGATCTGATCTGCGCCAGCTCTGGCAAGCGGCTAAAAATAACGGAGATATTACGATACACCCTGGTTTGCTTCTGCAGCAGGGGTGGGAGCAGTTTGAGACCACGACGGCTGAAAACGAAGGCGTTGGTGGGAAAACCGAGCATCTTAATCAAATTTGTAAAACAAAAGTAACGCCATTTTACCAGTCCGCGTTCAAGCGCTGGGAGCGCGTGACGGCTCAGGCAGAACGGTTTAGCCAGTTGGTGATGAAAATCCAAGGGCGTTTGTTTATTGGGTTGTCTGGCTCGGGGCCACTGGAGACGGGGTGTGCTATTCATCAAACGTACGGCATGCCTTACTTGCCGGGGTCGAGTGTTAATGCCGGGCCAGAGGAAGCGGACGAATCGGGTTATTGCGGTCTCGTAACGTTTCATGATGCGTGGTGGAAGCCTCCCGCTGGGGGGGAAGGCAAACCGTTTGTGTTGGAGATCGTGACCAGTCATCATTCCGATTATTATGGCAGCGAAGGAGAGAAAAAGGCGAGCGACCTGGACAGTCCTATTCCTAACGCATTGATTGGTGTTGTGGGGAGCTGTCTGTTCACCCTGGAAGGGCCGCAGGCCTGGGTGGAACAGGCTCACTTGCTTTTAAAGAATGCTTTGTTATCACAAGGTATTGGCGCTAAAACGTCGGCTGGTTATGGCTATTTTGAGGAGGATTCTGCATGGGCGCGTGAGTATAAAGAGAGAATGCGTAAAATTAAAGAAGGTGAACAAGAGGAAAGTAAATTATTAGCGTTAGGGAATTTTTTGGGCGAAGCTGTACAATTGGAGGAACGGATAAAAGCGTCAATTTTGCAGTTGTTGCGTGAGCCGGAAGCGAAAGGAAAGTCTGAGGAAATGTTTTTGCTGGCTCGATTGGAGAAAGGTGAGTGGGGAAAAAAACAGGATCAAGTTTTGGTCGCAACGTGTATTAAGGCGCTTTTGAAGCGCAAGAATAAGTGGTGCGAAGTATCGAAAAAGAAAAATCCTGATAAAGATAAGGTGTATGTGAACACGAAGAGAGTTTTGAAGTATTTGTGAGGGAGGTGTGGTGAAATCTAATGCGAAAATTCTTAGATTTCTTGAGGTCGCGAATCAGGTTTACAAAAGGGTTGTTTGCTGTATTTTTTCTTCAGTTCTCTGGGGGCGCATTATCAGGTCGCTTGCAAGGTGAGTGTCAGTTTGGCTATTTGGGTGGTAGTGCATGTAACTTTGAATATCAGTTGTGTGTGTCGTTTTTGTTGGTATGGATTTTTGTTACTGCGGCGTTGATTATTCATGATATTTCTAAAGAGTTGTTTTTTTATAGGAAGGGTTTGTCGGGGAGAATGGTGACGCCCCATCGGGTGCTTATTGTGGCGGTGTCGACGTTGAGGCAAAAGATTTTTCAGGCAGAAGATGGTTTAAGAATAGATGGTTTGCCGAACCCACTGTCGGGTAATTTGAGCCAGGATATTCAAGCCTTTACGGATGCGAGATTGTGGGTAAACAACCAACAATTTCTGCGCGCTGTTGAGCCACATTTGCAATCCAACCGTTTGGAGAGGGTATTTTTAATTGGTTCGGGAGGCGAGAACGGCTCCTACGTCTTGCTGGATGATGTTGAAAAGTTGTTGCGACTGTATAATCCTGGGTTGAATATTTCTAAGCATGGTGGTGACGATTTGGTGTTTGAAAACTTGGATCGCATGGCTGCTGAGTATAAGGGATTAGTCGAAAAGGCAAAATGTGAAAGGTATGTTGAGAGTGATATAATATTGGATGTCACTGGGGGGCAAAAAACAGCAAGTATTGCTGCTGCTATGGTTGCCTTCCAAAAAGATCAATTAAAGTTTCAATACGTGGAAACGAATGGTGATAAACCAATGGTGCGAATGTTTGATATAAAAATAGAAGCTACGCCTAAGTTTAATGCGTGAGCACCCTGCAAGATGATATCAGTTTACAGAAAGCAAAACCGGGTGTTCAGGCAAGCGGCGTCACGTGGAGAGAATCACCACATCGCTCTTCACTCGTGATCTCGATCGGAGCGATACTAAACACTGTTGATGTGGCTGATTGAGGAAAAAGTGGTTTTTAAACGAATAAGTAATGAGCGTTATTATGGGAATTCAGGGTTGGATTTTGAGCCGTGCTGTTCTATTGTAGGAGTGCTTTGACCACTGATTGAGTATGTGATCAAAGTGTGTTGATAGTGGACTTAATCAATGGGTTAGGAGGTGGGTTTGACAGTAACTTTTTCACTGTTTAAATTTACAGTTATAAGGCATGTGATAGTGTCTTGTTTTTTAAGAATAAAAGTTATCCACAAGGGTTTGAACGA
>JARRRL010000316.1:0-3362 GCA_037380725.1 Gammaproteobacteria bacterium
CTACCAAACTTCTGACGTGATAACCTTTTTCTTGCTTCCATTTTTCCCGTGTCGTCTCTTTTATTGCTTGCACAACTTTATCACGCGCAATCGGTTTTTATTTTTGTTGCCATGCTCACGCACAACAGCATCAGTGCGTGGAGGCACCACCGGCTCTGCACCGATTGCTTCAGCTTCTGCCGTCGACAAAATGTTGTGTAACACGGAATATTCAAATCAAGTCCGAGCATATTTTTCAGGGATTCTAAAAAACCTTTCACCCCCTCAGGGTGAGGCCATAGATCGCTCTGATTCTCAGAGCACATTGAATACAGACATCGGAATAGGATCTCTGAAATCCAGAAGAATTAGCATTGAGCTCCACGTGCCAATTGTTTACCGTATCCTCATCAAACCAGAGAGATATACTTCCCCTTGCCACTAGACTTTGGTTATACTCTCATCCCAGTTGCTGACGTAATGCTTTGACTTCTTATTCACCTTAAAACTCCCTTGTCTCGTTAGGTCTGGTAACCAACAAGATAAGGATTTTTTTGTGGAATTTCAAGTGGTTACGGCATTATTCTGCAACTTCTCTCCGTGCAACAAGGCCCTTTATTAATGAAGACCTGGTTGAAGTGCTACATGTACGGCATGGCAGGCATGAACGGAAACTATAGTTATCGAAACATGTTTGATGACAGAGACTTTGTACGAATAAGCCATGGTTTTCAAAATCGACATCTTTTACTCGCAATCTTGACCGCGATCCATTTTTGCTTCTGCAAAAACGGGCGTCGCCTCAAATGTCGCTGAACTCAGGCGTTATGCACCAAAAAGGTGAAACATTGGGAATTGTTACCTTACGTGGATATATCGTAGTCCCTGATCAGGATTTAGAGGCTGTGATTGCAGCACTGCCAAAACACATTGAAAACACAAATGCTGAGTCTGGCTGCGTTCAATTTCAAGTCTCGCCAGATAAAGAGAATAGAAATCGCTTCAACGTTTTTGAAAAGTTCAAAGACAAAAAGGCATTTGAGTATCACCAGCAGCGTACAGCAGGCTCTCACTGGGCAGTCGCATCGGCCAGAGCAAAAAGACATTATGAAATTACTGAAAGCTAAGCGCGCTGAGTATGCGCATAATAAGAAAAGGCAGCCGACGCAAAAAGCGAGCTCTGGCAAGACTATAATTTTATTGAAATTAAACTCGTTCTGATGACGAGCCGCGCTCTCTGGTCGTGGGCATGATCGAGGGAAAGCATTGGTCAGCGATCATTACTTACCGAGGTTAAGCCATTCGAATCATCTCTGTAAGAAGATCGCGTGATTCTGAGGTGAACTTTATGAAAGCTAAATCACTAGACAAGAAATTCGACGAGAACAAAGCTGACATTCTTGATGATCTAGATCTGTCTTCGATCCAGCGGCCTAATCAGGCGCAAAAGCGAGTCAACGTCGATTTTCCGATTTGGATGATCGACTCACTTGATAAGGAAGCATCGCGTCTAGGTGTTACAAGGCAATCTATTATTAAGGTTTGGTTGGCTGAACGTCTGGAGCAAGTGGCTTTTAACAGATAAGGATATATCGCGCTTGCTGCGACATATCCCATTGTTGAACGAACCGCTTCGCGGAAGATGCGAGCACGAGCAAACGGGACAGCCACGATTTAGGATGCCAGCAAAAGGATGTTTCTTGATCGATAGAGCGAAGATCAATCAGTCAGGATGCGTCTCGTCAGCCTTCTAAGAGGGCTGACCGATCATCCTCTTCAAGGGGATAACGAAATCTACCTTCTAAGAAGGTGGATTTTTAGTCTTGAATTTCTTGATCTTGATTATCTGCGATATCTTCCTGCAAAATTCCATCTGCAGGAAATCAGGCCAGTCGACACCAGGAATCATATCGCCCACACTATTTAGTGAACACGCCTTCAAAGGCGGTTTCTGGAGGCAATCCATAATTTGTAACCGCATCACGATAACTCTGTTCAATCTGTTGTGTATTTGGCCAATCAATCACCAGTATCCCGCATTGTGTCCAAATAATTATTTAAATGATCACGTGCCACATCCCCAAATAGATTCTCATAGGCACCTTCTCCTGCAGTATTACCCCAATTCTGCTCAACAAGCTCCCTCATCGCTTCGCCAAAAGCTGTGTCAGGGTTTCCTGTGACATCCGCCGCATTATCAGCGTATGTGTCACCATAATCTGCCAATTGCTGCCACGCCTCAGAGTATTGCCCTTGATCCACTAAATTTTGGACGCCATCTATTTGTTCCTGAGTCAAGCCATGGCCTAACGGCATTGTTTTTTCTTCATTAATAATAAATTCTTCAAGAAGACTAAATATCGCTTCTTTAATATCAAAAAAACTGATATTTTAAGTCCGACGAAAATGTGTCTTCTTTCCCTCGCAAAGCTTTCTTTTAAAGTTTCAACACTTGGTGAGGTATAAGCTCATCCTCTGCACTCACAGGAAACATATCCTGTCGCGCTGCTCTTTCTTTAAAATCAAATGGAGTGTCACCAGACGTGTACACCGAAATTCGATCACTCCATCCTAAGAAACAAACGAGACAGCCACGATTTAGAATACCAGTAAAAGGATGTTTCTTGATCGATAGCATGAAAATCAATCAGTCAGGATGCGTCTCGTCAGTTTTTTACTGAATAATAAGGAAGGGAATTTGTGATCTTTAAGGTAAGAGATAGATTTTGGGTAAAACGCCATCAAAACACGATATTCAGAGCAATAGCCTGCTTTCAGTCAAACTTGACTGGAGTTGATGAGTAGCGGGGAAGGGTAATTTTTATCCAAAAGCCATTTGGCAGTTCTGCATACCTTGAGTCCAGTGGCGATTCAAACTCTGACATGCTTTCTGGATTGAGTGATATTTCCCTACAAATTTTTTAAATTGACTCTCAAAATATTGAGTACAATAAAGCCATTGCTTGGTGTCGATTTTAAGACGTTCTAAAATAGGAGGGCTATTTTCAGGGATGTAGCCGTTTTTGTCATCCCGTAGAATTTTTCCTGTCCAATCGACGAGTTGTAAGTATTCCTCAAGTCTAAAAGGGATGCCGCTTGGCTCATATAAGCAGGCATCTCCAGCAAATGCTTGGGCCTTCAAAATCGTGGCTGTCACGTTTGCCACGAGTTTTCCATTCACCTTCATCGTATACTTTTAAACCCGTACTATCAATGGCTAGAACCAATCCCCCACCGATTTTTTGGGGCTTTTCCAAAACAGGATTGAGCAGCTTCTGCCGTCAACAAAATGTTGTGTAACACGGAATCTTCAAATCAAGTCCGAGCATATTTTTCAGGGATTCTAAAAAACCTTTCACCCCCCTCAGGGTGAGGCCATAGAT
>JARRRL010000317.1:0-3329 GCA_037380725.1 Gammaproteobacteria bacterium
AGTTAAGGCCATTATCTCTTAACTGGGTTGGTCAGGTCTATTGGACCACATCACGCTTTTAGTAATTGTGAAATCAGAAATATTAAATGGTTTACGGCGAGCATTTGCTTGGTGGGAATAGAGCCGAAGTCCAATAACCAGCGATGGTGCTAGCTTTCGGTGAAAATTCGATGCTAGGAAGGAATTTTCCGCGGGTACCTTGGCAGCGCTGGTGTTGAGGTTACTCGACCGACATAGGATTGATCGGCTTAATTTAACTCCCAAACTTTATTGTCCTTATGTGGTTTTAAGTTATTATTGGTTCCCGGTCCCTTTCAGAGAGCTTTTCTTAGGCCGTGCAATTTTTTTCATCGTGATAGGAGCGGTTGATTTTTTTATTATATTTTCCGTTGATATCCAACCCTCATTGAACGTGTGTCCGTTTTGTCTCTGTAATTACCCCGTTTACCGTGGTTCTATTAAAATACTTATCCGGTTTCTACTGTTGATTTAACCATTTCCATTTTGTCTCGATGTGCGTCCTGTTTGTCGATAAAGAGGTAACTTAATCGGTTGGTTTCCGTAATAATGAATAACAAGGTGCAACTAAACAGGGTTTTTATCTTTTTTGAATTCGGAAGTGCAAAAAAATACGGTTATGTTTTTTTCTATATTGCAATTTTTTGCCGGATATATAGCCGTCGGGCAAGGTAAGCCCTTTAAATGGTAGTGTTCCCCCTGGTGTATGGATTTGAATCGGCTTGTGCAGCTTCTTATTGAATAATTGGATTAATGTCAGCAAGTGAACGCGTTTAAAACCTAATGAGAGGAAGGAAATATGAATCAAGCACAAAACATTTATATGAATCCCGTGCAAGACAACGAAAAAGATACCGATATTGATTTTGAGAAACTGTTTAGTGCTAACTATAAAAATCTCAGCCGCTTTATTGGAAAGCGTGTTACCCATAAAGAAGACGCGGAAGATATTCTGCAGTCGACCTTCTTCGAGGCTATGCGTAATCACGGAAACTTTAGAGGTAATTCGAAACCTGAAACCTGGCTGTTTGGGATAGCAGTGAATCTGATAAGAAACTATTTCAAGCGCCAATACAATTTGCCCAGAATGGAGGGATTGAGTGAAGTGGATCATAATTACTGTGATGCAAGCATCGACCCCAATTGTATCGTTGAGAGACAGGGAGAGTTGGAAAATATTTTAAGTGCGATAGATGATTTGCCTGGATACGCAAAAGATATTGTCGATCTGGTGGTGGATCTGGATTGCAGTTATCAAGCTGCGGCCGACCATCTGGATATACCCATCGGTACTGTACGCTCGCGATTGTTTCGAGCCAGAAAAATATTGAAAAACAGTGTCGCATTCTAATTTCCTGTGTTTTTAATAACAGTCGGAGCTTTTTTAAAAACGTTTTTGAAAAATTACTGGAAAAGAAGTTGAAATGACTTCTTTATACATTGAACGCGAACGTAGTCGGAAAAACTTTCTAGACGGTTTGACGATTTTCTGGAGTTGCTATGAATATTAAGCGCAAACTGAGCGATATCGATTATTTGCCAAAGGGCTTGCGGGAATACACCGAGAACGATTTGGCTGATATGCTGGAGATTTTCAATGAAACGGCGTTAATCGGAGTCAATTCCCCGGTTACCGGACCGGTATCGATTGAAGAGTTGTCCTTTCTTCTTTTTATTAAAGCCAACCGCACTGCCTTCGGCAAACCGCCCAGTACTAATCACTGACCTGTGTGTTGCGAATCACTAATTTCGATAATAAATCACACACCAATCGCAAAATCTATCTAACTTTTATCATGTTCGACTTGCCAACTTAATACAACCTTGTATCATTCTGTTCATGCGATTATTGCTTGAGCTTCTCTTTCATACCATCATCACTTTCTTCCGATGCTGCGAACCCGGCGGTACGAAAACAGTGGTTGCAGAGAATTTGGCATTGAGACAGCAACTTATCGCGTTAAATGCCGACTTACTAAAATTTCCATCATTTTACAACCTGCAACAATTCTGAAATTTCACCGCGCATTGGTAGAACGTAAATTCCAAAAGCTTTACTCAAAGAAAACTAAACAAAAACCAGGCAGAAAAGGACCATCGCAAGAAATTATCGATCTAGTCCTAGCGCTAAAACAACGCAATCCTCGCTACGGCTACTGCCGTATTGCCATGCAAATATTCCAAAGCTTTGGGATTAAAATAAGTTGCTTTGCTGTTGGACGGATACTGCGAAAATATTTACCGCCTGAAGGAAACGGCGATAACGGCCCTTCGTGGCTGACTTTTATTGGCCATACGGTTGATAGCCTTTGGTCTGTCGACTTTTTTAAGTGCGAATCGATCAACTTAAAAACGCACACTGTCATGGTGATAATTGATCAATTTAGCCGACGCATTATTGGGTTTTCAGTCTTCGCCGGTGACCCTTTTGGTGCCGATGTCTGCCGTATGTTTAATGAGATTGTTTCCAAAAAAACCCTTCCAAAATATCTCAGCTCGGATAACGATCCTCTGTTTTTGTATCACCGCTGGAAAGCGAATCTGCGAATACTCGATATCGAAGAAATAAAATCTGTTGCCTATACGCCTGAATCACACCCTTTCATCGAGAGGGCAATTGGCAGTGTAAGACGCGAACTTCTTGATCAAACATTATTCTGGAACGAGCGAGATCTGCTGAAAAAACTTAATCAATATAAAAATTACTATAATTTTACGCGCGGACATCATTCGCTTGAGCAAATGACACCCAGCCAAGTAGCCGATCCCGGCACTACCAATTTTATCAAACTACCGTTGGCAATCTCACTGCAATGGGCTATTTTCTACTCCGGTTGCAGTATGATTTAGTAAATCGCAACACACAGCTTTGAGCAGTGCACCATAACGCCTGAGCGCATGGGCAGCCATAAGTGGCGGCCTGCTTTTTAGGCCGACGCTTAGGACTGTCCGATGGCGCGGCTGTTTATGGCTGCGATACCTCAGACTTGCTACAAAGTACAAGGAAATTACCACCGACGATTGTTTCTCAATAGATGTCAATGATACCACGAACATCCGCGCGGTCTAGTGGCACTCGACGAGGGCAGGCAACCTCCGTTTGCGGCTGACTTTCGGATGGAGCCACAATAGCAAGCCGGTAATAAAAAAACTGCGGCTGATGATTGGCACAGCCAGGGATACTGGCGATGCGATTCCAGTTTTGCACTGACTCAAATTGAGCTTTGAGCAGAGCACCATCTCGGTGTAGGAACGCCCGTTACCGGGCGCCCCCGCCACTTCCCCGGACGTGCAGTTTTCCCGCTTCCGGT
>JARRRL010000318.1:0-3559 GCA_037380725.1 Gammaproteobacteria bacterium
ATAATCCGTATTTTTATAATGTGAAAGTGGCATAAAACCCAACTGACTGAGTTCCGCTTCTCGACGATCCGTAATCGCAATTTCAGTTGGACATTGCATGTCCACGTCTCCATCGTCGGTTTGCATCAAGTGAACCGGCAAATTATCCACACGACCACCGCCTTCGGCACCTCGAATCGCTGTACACCAACCATTCTCAGCAAACGCATGAGTTAAACGCGCCGCTAACACATATGCTGCATTTGACCAACAGTACGACTCAGCGCCATGGCGCTGATCCTGAGGCAACTCTTCATAGGAAAATTCTTCAACAGGCTTAGTGCTTTGACCATATGGCAACCGGGATAATACCCGTGGCATCGTAATCGTAACAAAGCGCGAATCTTCAGATTCTCGAAAAGAGCGCCATTTCGCGTATTCAGCACTTTCGAAATTTTTAGACAAATCACGCGGACGAGACAGTTCAGACCAATCATCAAACCCAAATAACTCCGGTGACGCAGCGGTTAAGAATGGACAAAAAGCCGCCGCTGCCACATGAGACATGTTGGACAGCATTTCAATATCATCGGGATGATTACTGATTGCGTAGTCGCCCACGAGCGCACCCATGGGTTCACCACCGGGTGTACCAAATTCATTTTCATACAATTTTTTAAAAATTTCACTCTGATCAAAATCAATGGCTCTTGCTAAATCTTTCGCCACTTCTTTTTTCGTCGCGTTGAACGCTCGTAATTTAAGAGTCGTACTGGTCTCAGAATTACGTACTAAATAGTGCGCACCGCGCCACGTTCCTTCCAATTGCTGAAATTTGCTGTGATGCATTATTTCAGCAAGCTGCTTACTGATCACTTGGTCCAGCGCTTCAATGGCTCGCTTGAACGTGGCTGTCACGTTTCGATTCCACGTTACTGTACCACTCAATGCTTGCTCGGTCAGTGTTTTCATGAGTTCTGTTGTCTGATCCGGATCCGTTTGCTTGGTAGCCTGAATGGCTTGATCCAGCAAACTGAGCGATCCAGTTTCAGCGCTCAACTCATTTTGACTTTCCAATACTGTGTCATTCATACGTTATTCTCCTTGTTCCGTTTCAATGCCAACGGCTTGCGCTAATTCAGAAAGATCCAGTTTATTACTGAGAATTTTTTCAATGATCGCTTCCAACTCTTCAGATCGATCGGCTTTACTTGCCAAATCACGTAACCGATTACGTGTTTCCAATAGTTTTCGAAGCGGTTCCACTTGTTCAACAATCGCCGCCGGTTCAAAATCCTGTATGGATTGAAATTTCAAACTCACCGCCAATTCCGAATCATCGTCTGACAAGGTATTTGTTACATTAAAATTAAGCGCTGGCGCCATACTTTTTAATACGGCATCAAAATTATCGCGATCAATCTGTGTAAAACGTCGATCTTTAAGCGGTGTTTTGGCAACGTCTGAGTCGCCAGAAAAGTCACCCATAATGCCAACGACAAACGGCAACTCTTTCTTCAGCGCCGCCCCCTCCGTCTCAACTTCGTAGCTGATGTGAACACGTGGCTTCCGTACTCGACTCAACTTTTTGTGCACACTCTCCATCTTTCTACTCCACTGTCGTCTATAAACACGGTTATATTTCAGCCGGTTTCGTTAACGTTTATGTTTCATTTACCCCAATATCAACGCATCCGCGCCATCGGGAATTTTTAACAGTCAATTAAATTTACAGTGCTCTGTCGCAGGCGGGCACATCCGTATCGCGCGACAAGTTCATTTTTCCACTGAATCATCCACTGACAACATGCCCGTCAGCGATTGAAACTGACGCCGAGCTTTATCCTCAGGAATCAATTCATGAATCAATGCACTGAGCGGCATATCACTCCAACGCAACAGTTGGTCCACGGAATAGGAAATGGGTGAGTGAGGTTCCGTACGGCGAAAAAATCTGTTTCACACTGATTTGGAGCATCAGACTTGAACTTCACCAACCGCTCACCCGCAATATACGTCAGCATTTGTCGGCAGGCATCTAAACACTCGGCTAGCTTCCGAGTTGGTTGCGTATCCGCATCAGCATAATGCGCCACAACAGATTGGAATTGATCAAATGCATCAATAGCAGCGATCAATTCCGTTTCCCGCGCCAATAAAAACGCATCACTACTGGCCGCCACCGTTTTATCCAGTACTTCTCGTGTGGCGACACCTTGAGCCAATCGAGCCGCTTTCTTTTTCGAATCGCTCATTCGATCCACTTCAAAAATTTGCTCACATTGCCAAGTCGCCAAAGCCCCCGTGTCCACGACTTCCGTCAGAGGTAAAGATTTCAATGGCGATACCAAGGGACCATCACTACCAAACCCACACAAGCCCAACAAAGGCCCTAATTGTGTCATCAACCCCTCTTCATCTGGCTGCGGGTGAAGCGCTACGCCATACCGATTGATGAGCGCGGTTGCTGTCGAAAACCCCAAAGCAAAACCTTGAAAGCCACGCAGACGTATTAAAGATTCTATTAACCAGGCGACCACCTCCATATCTTTGCTTTGTTGCTCAAGCAGTTCTGCACAAAGATCGTACACCGTTTGCCATGTTTCCAAAGCAAAGTAAACAACCTCACCTTCCGCTAAAGCAGCACGCTCAGCATTACGCGCTAAAGCACGCGCATCGCGTAACTGATGATAGGGTGCCAAAGGCGAACCATCTTCACGGAGGTTACGACCCGTCGGCTGTGATTCCGTAATAGGTGTTATCCATTTCGCCAATAGCGCTTCACATTCAGTCACAGTACATCCTCACGGGCGGTAGCGTTCAAGTGACGCCAAAGCTTTTTCAAGACTCGTTGTTAATAACTTAGGATCTTTTTTTCGATAATGCGCAATTTTTTGTGAAATACGCTCCATCATTTTTTCCACAATAGGCTGCGCCACGGCGTCGTTCAAAGTGAGTGATACACGAGCCAAACGCTTGGCGGCCTCGCCTTCTGCGATCAAAAGATCTCGATCCAGCCAGAGTTTCTCCAATCGATCTAATTCATCTCGAATTACGTTTTCCTTTTCAATTTTAATGCGTTGGGCTATCGGCAAATTGATCGCCGTCGCCTGGTTTTCACCCTCTGATTGCTGTACACGTTTCTGCTCGAGTACTTTCAAACCTGTTTTACGCGCCACGCCCAAACCTTTCCATGCTTGCTGCAACCACATCGCATCAAACGACGACTGCTGCGTAAAGCGCTCTTCAAATTCAAGCAATTGCGCTAATGATTCATTATCTTGTCGAAACGCAGCGCGTCTCACCGTCGCGCGATACGCCTTTTGTGCAGCAAGCGACGGAGCCAGATCGACGTCTGGCGCCATCGTCTTAAGACGATTTTGCAGCTCAATCAAACGTTGGCCTGACACATCATCGTATTGGCCGTTTTCCCAAATGACGCGCCACTGATTGAGCAACGCCGTTTGATAAGCGGATTTTGCAGCCGCTATACGAGTTTGCAGAATATACGCGCGATGCGATTGAGGAAAATACGGTTTCACCTTTGCGACTAATTGTTCCAAATCGTCAAAGTCTACAT
>JARRRL010000319.1:0-1922 GCA_037380725.1 Gammaproteobacteria bacterium
GCAACAACGTCCTGGTGCATTTGACCATGCAAAACCACTACGGCAATGGCGGTCACAATGGCCACCTATCTATGAAGAACTGCTGGCTCATCTGCAACAGAAATGGCCAGAAGGGCGTGGTGTCCGTGAATTTATCGCCATCTTGTATTTGCATCGGGAACATGCTCAATCCATCTTGGTACAGGCGATTGAATGGGCGCTGACCCAGCGGTGTGCTCATATTGATGGCATCAAGCTGCGTTTGACACAGTTAGCTTTGAAAGAACCGGCATTCTCCCAGTTGGATTTACATCAGCACCCGCACTTGCAACAAATCGGGCAGCAAGCCGTTTCCACACATGCCTATGACATCTTGGTGGGAGGCAACTCATGTCTAATACAGTAGATAAACTGGTCCTGCACAGCTATCTCAAGAAACTTCATTTATCTGCGTTTATCGCTAACCATGAAGCTTTTGCCGCTGAAGCGGTGCAGAAACAAGAAGGCTATACACGCTTTTTACTCGCCTTAGCCGAACAAGAAGTGCAGGAGCGAGAAGCTCGTCGTCGTCAACGTCGATTGAAGGAAGCTAAGATCCCAGTCATCAAGGAGCTCGACAGCTTTGACTTTGATGCGATGCCTCAGTTGAATCGGCAGAAAATCTTTGCTTTAGCCCGTGGCGACTACATAGACCGCGCTGAACCTATTATCCTTGTCGGTAGTCCTGGACTGGGCAAGACGCATATCGCTTCAGCTTTGGCTGTGGCCGCCACACAGCAGATGCGACGGGTTCGCTTTTTTAACGCAGCGGCTTTGGTGAATGAATTGCTACAATTGCAAGAGGTTGGCTTAGTGACACCTTTTCTCAACAAACTACTCAAGCATCATCTGATTGTCATCGATGAGTTGGGGTTCATTCCGTTTACAAATACTGGGGCTCAGTTAATGTTCCAGTTGTGTTCAACCTTATACGAGCGCGTCGCCTTGATCGTGACGACCAATCTGAGTTTTGCCGATTGGACACAGGTATTTGGCGATGAGATGTTAACCGTTGCCTTGCTTGATAGGCTGACTCACAAGGCCCACATCGTAGAATTTGTTGGGGAATCCTACCGATTTCGTCAGCGACGGCAGCAAGATGTGGAGCAAAGCTAATGATTTATCCACTACTTCTCTCTACTTTTGATTCGCCAAAAGTAGCAAAACCGAGGCTCCTCTCCCCGGTTTTTTATTGGCTCTTTTTTTGTAGGAGGTGGTGACATTTTAGTCGGCCATTTGGAAACATTTTCTTTGGCCGCGTTTGTATCTAAAAAGTTAAACTGGCGACATTTTGTTCGGCCGTTTGGTTCACTTTCCTATTGTCTAAAACATTGGACGCCGATATGGAAACATTGCTGAAACATATCGCTACCCGCTGGGATGTGGAAGTGCTCTTTGCTGATACCAAGGAAATTCTGGGGTTGGATCAATATCAACTGATGAGCGCGACCGCAATTCAGCGCTTTTGGACGTTGGTCATGTTAGCTTATTTCTTCCTAGACCAAGAGCGTGACCGCCTGCAACGCCAAACAACCGAGCATTTAACTATTGGCGATGCATGGCGACAGGTGCAGCGTACGCATTGGTGTCATTTCATTGACTGGATTCACCAATTGTTCAAGTTTGGCAGACAACCTGTCGATTTATATCAGGAACTCACCGGAGCGAGCCTCTGAGTGATTTCTGCAAAGATAGTGATGTAATTTTTTTACTCATTCTATTTACTCCATTAAGGGTATAAGCAAGAGATTTAGCGATTTTTAGAATTATCTATTGAGTTGACCACCAGAAAGTATTATAAGAACGGAAATCATTAATCCCTGTTTCTATGATTGTGTGTAGACTTCCACTTCCTCGATCAATCAAATGTAAACCAGCAACGCCGTCTGCTAGTTCAGCATAAA
>JARRRL010000319.1:1951-2858 GCA_037380725.1 Gammaproteobacteria bacterium
ATCAAATCGGTCAATCACGAACAGGTTTTGTCTCTCCCCAGTTATGACATTAAACAATTCCAAATTCATTTGATTTTCTCTAATTATCTTTACAACAATATGCAAATTATCCGGAGCCCAGGTTATTGCATTTCCTTGCAATGGCTTCCAGCTGACAATTTGGTCATTTTCTTCTGGTATTAATTCTGTAAAGTTGCCGGAATTGGGATTCCACAAGTGTAGGCTGGATCGTTTTTTTATGATGGCTAACAATTGACCATCTGGTGACCAAGATGGCGACATCAGCGGCTGTCGAGAACGCAGCACCAATTGCTCATCATGACCATCATAATCTGCAACACGTAGCTGGTATGGGAAACGGTCTTGATCGTTCACCACCACATACGCAATTCTTGTCATGAACGCACCGCGCTCGCCTGTCAACTCTTCGTAAACGAGATCTGAGATGCGGTGTGCGTAATGACGCATACGTGGTGCACGTACCGTGGCAACCTTGTTAAACAGCACATGATCTTTCGAAACAACAATCTGGCCATCGCTGCCCAAACCTTTGCTCTGGCCCGCGGTGAGCTGACCACGCACGACATCAATTAGCTGGTAATTCACCACATAGTCATTTTGGTCGTTTTTAGTCACGGTTCCCGTTAGCAAGGCATCCACACCTAAATTGGTCCATGCGTCAAAGTTGACTTCAGACTCATTAAATGGGGTTTGTGGCATTTTACTCGTCGGCACAGGACTAAATTTACCGCTGCGCTGTAAATCTGAGGCAATAACCGCTGAAATATCCGTAGGAAGTGGTTTCGTCCCCTCCCATTTAAACGGAACAACAGCAATTGGTCGTGCTGAGTCAATACCATCAGTAATCACCAGCTCTAATGCAGCGTGCGCCACATTCGTTACACTG
>JARRRL010000320.1:0-3148 GCA_037380725.1 Gammaproteobacteria bacterium
TGAATGAATGTTCGGGCGTGCGCGCTAAAGCATTCCCGACTTGATCCGTTTGATCGTCACCACCGGCTTCGACGACTTCGCTGTCTTGGAACGTGTAGGCTGCTATGATAGACAGTTGTTCTGTCAATTGTCCGGTGGCGCTCAGTTCCAAACCGTCTACACGTTGCCGACCGTCTAAGGTATCGAAGCGACCGTCATCATCGTCAAAAAGGCCGTCGGGGGCATCGGTCCGCGCGTTGGTTTTTTCGCTTCGGAATAGGGCCGCGTGTGTGAACAATCGATTGTCAAACAGCGTCCATTTTGTACCTAATTCGTAGCTGATGGTTTTTTCTGGCTCCAGGTTGGCCGCATTACCGCGCGTAGAAACCGTTAAGTCTTCGGCTGAAGGACTGAATGAATTGCCTGCGCCAAAATAAATAGCGCCATTGTTTTTGGGTTTATACACTACCCCGAGATTCCAGCTCAGTTCTTGGTCTTTGGCTGTCAGTTGTGCGCTGGGGTCTGCGCCGCTGAGGTCGTAAAAGTAGTTCGTATCAAAGCGGTCATAGCGCAGCCCAAGTGACAACTCCCACTGAGAGGTCAAGGTTAAGGTATCGAAGGCGTAGAATGCAATGGTATCGCCGGTGGCTTCCTGATCTTTACTGGTTCGAGCGTATTGACCGGTGAAGGTGATGTTTGAGTCGGGGCGATAAAGATCGACGAGTACGGGTGTGCTGTCGAGATTATCGTCTACGACGTCCGTGAAGTTCCAACGTTCAAATTTCTCTTTGGCGAGCTCGGCACCGATGACAAGATCGTGTTGGATGTGATTGGTTTCGTAACGGCCCAGCATGTCGACTTGCAATACGGACAGCGAGTCTAAGGTGTCGCGGGTTTTTTCATCGCTTTGCCGCACAGCGGTGCTGGTGCTGAGCTCAGCAAATCGGGGTGCGGTGACCACCGACTGGCGTTCGACGGAACCGATGCGGCCCAATACGCGCACACGGGTGGATGCGCTCAAGTCTTTTTCGTATTTTGCCGTCAACGATTGCGCTTCGATGTCTTCAAAATCGCGTTGCACGTTACCATAAAAATTGTGGAAATCCACGGGTGGGGCTGAACCGACGAAGTCAGCGAGTTCGGCTACGGGTGATGAGCCGTTGGAGACCCAGGGTAATCCATAGTCCGGTAGATTGTCCTGATTTTGATATTCCGCGTTTATACTGAAACGCGAATCGCTACCCAAACCGGTACTAAAGGAGAGGGCAATGGCGTCTTTTGCGTTTTCTACTTCATCACGCCCAGCGACTTCGCCTGCATCGCTCAACAGATTAATTCGCAAAGCGCTTGAATCACGCACTGTGAGATTCGAATCCAGTTGAACACGATGATCGTTTTCCGAACCTACGCGTAAACTGAGGTCGGTGAATTCATCCAGTTTCGCGGTTTTGCTGTGTAAATTTATACTTCCTCCCGTGGAACCTCGACCACAGAGTGCTGAACTCGGACCTTTACTGACTTCCACTGATTCAATGTTGTAGACGTCGCGGCTGTAACCAGCGATGTCTCGTACACCATCAATCAATATATCGTTTCGCGCCGTAAAACCGCGAATCGTCATGTTATCGCCCGTTGGGATGCCGCCTTCACCGGCTGCGAGTGAAATGCCGGGTACGTTTCGCAGCGCGTCGCGTAGACGGGTTACTCCACGGTCTTGTAAGACAGATTGTGGAATGACCGTAATGGTTTTGGCTGTATCCAGCAAGGGTTGCGTGTATTTTGGAGCGCTGGATTTTTCCACATTGTACTGGTCTTCTTGTTGCGATTCGACCTGTGTCAGCGGTAGTTCTTTCATTGATTCGGCGAAGGCGATTTGTACTGGAACGACGGTGGTGACCGCGAGAGCCAGAGCGCTGTGTTGAAAGCTTGTTATTGGAGTTTTTATTCTAGCCGTGGGCGCTGTGAGCCTGTGCGTACATCAGTCATTGGGCGCAGATCGGTAGACGCAGGTGTCAGGCCGGTACGGACGTCGGGTATTGAGTTGGTATTGCGTTGTTATTGTGTTGTTATTGAAAAACGGGTTGGCTGATCGGTTGACTGCTATTTTTTTGGATCAAACAGAATGGATTTAGTAGTTTGCTTGTGGCGGGGATCTTTGTAGTGTGTTTGTACAGCTTCTCGTTCTAGGACGCACGCGGTTTGAATCGGTCGACGACTGAACCAGCCACGGCGAAGACGTTTTTTCTTCGGTCTTTTGATCATGCTGTCTACACGATGACGCCAATGTTCCCACAATCGCTGTGTGATGCGACGATGACTGATGTGAAATGTGCTTGCCATTTGGCGTTCACGTTTTTCAACTTCAGTCTGTGCGTCGAGGTAGGCGCACAACAAGGTTTGCAAGAGGGCTTGCTCATCTTTCAATTGGCATTCGTTGATAAAAGACAACAGACGATTTGGGTTCTTTGGCAGTGGTGTTACTAATTGATGGAAAGGAGGCTTATGAGAGAGCGATTTAATAAACTGCTCGATGACTTTGCAAGCGTGATTGTGTGTGTGTGTAGAGTGATAGCACAACCAATCGTGAGTAAACTCACGCAAAAGCACCACTTGGCTGTGGGAATATCTGTGGCCATTCGTATTATCTGGGTGTTTGCCCAAACGTCCACGAATAGCGTGAGACGGATCCGATGGGCTGTTTTCTGTGTGTGAAGAGGTGCGGAGTCGATGGAGTCGAATAGACTGATCGCCCGTGTTCCTATTGTACATACGATTCGGTGTCATTGGCTGTTTTTAGAATTATCAGTATGAGCCCTGTCCCTTTCTTGTTCTTTTGATGGTGCTGTGGTCCAGCATGCGTGATTGAACGTCGACTTGCAAATCGAAGCAACAAAAATATAACATTTTTTAGGCAGTAAAAGAAATGCGAGTAATGCGAGTATGGATTTGATTGACGCCTTAGCTTGTCAGACAGGCGCTCAATCGGTAACTGATTTAAGTGAACAGGATCAATTTGTTCGTCAATACGCCTCGGTGAGGGATGCTATTCATTATTCGAGTCATGAAGTAACTCGATTGAATCAATACCTGATGAAACAAGGGCTACAGGCAACACCTGATCTGTGCATAAATGGCGTTAACTGCAAAGTGCTGGCCGTTGATTCCACAC
>JARRRL010000321.1:0-3419 GCA_037380725.1 Gammaproteobacteria bacterium
CATCATCTTCAACCGATTCACCAAGCACCAGCGACACTAAAAACAATTTCCCTTCAGCAACGATTCAAACCACGACACACACACAAACCGATAATCCATCACTTACCGATGACGTATTTTTTGATGCTGACGATCAATTGATGGATTCCCCCCACTCCTCTTCAAATCCATCCATACCCAGCCAACAAAAAATAGAACTCACTCCAGAAGAAATTCGTCAATTAACCCCTCTGTTTGGTGAGGTTTCAAAAATTCAGTTGCTCGTTGACGCCATTGATATTGACAGCATCAATAAAAACGGAGGCCCCGAAATACTCAACCGGAATGAGCATGAGCATATTATGAGCGCCTTGGAACAAATTGCTGCATTGCGGAAGAAGCAAGAGGCGCTTGGCTCGGCGTTTAGTGAAATAATAGGCGACCCGCCTCAGGATTTGAATGAAGCTCAGCAGAACTATTTCCGCGCATTTCTGGGAGGCATGCAACATTTATTTATCGTTTCAAACGCTCTTTCGTCAGGGTTATTCAAAACCAAGTTTAAGATAGATGCGAGCTCGCCACTAGAGATGCTTGGCATGGCTGCTGAACAAACTTCCGAGGCCTTTGCAGCTGTCCTGCCGGGGGCAGGCGCCGTTGTTAAAGGCGCCGCCTGGCTGATCTCTCAGCTGCTCAAAAACAGAAAGATTAATCAGTTGTCGCCCTTTTCGGAGCTGTTCAGTGCACCCACTCAATGCTCCGCAGTGGCCTACGCGTTAGCGGATCAGTTGGCTCGAATAAAAGGTTCAGAGATTGAACATGAAAATAATAATAAATCTGAAAACACAGGCGATTCAAGCATACGATCGCTTTCAGATCGGTGTAAGAAAATATTTGAGAAGCATCGCTCAAGATTGGCAAGGTATCATTTAATGATAGAAGAGCCTGGAAAAGTTGATAAATTGGCAATGAAGGATGTGCAAAAAATTATGGAGCGCATTTATGCGTTTAAACGTGCTGATGAAACCGTAATGGTTGATGGCGAGCCTTATTGTTACAAAGATATTCAAAAGGCCGTAGGAAGCGAGGACGGTCGCCATCGAATTATAGGTCCCATGCTGGAGTTGATGGGGTTGAGTGCGCCAGTCCAAACGGGTAATGCGCCTCAAAATGCGTCCCAAAGCAGTAATCAGAATCAGAACGGAGAGAATGTAGATATACAGGAGTTGATTCAGCGTATAAGTGCACTGGAGTCCGAAAAGGTTGATCCGAAGGAGCTTAGTGCAGTTCAGCGCATGTTGGAACAGCAACTGAACCCAAATTTTTTTGTAGCAGGCCGTGGACCGAGAGCACAAGTGCACGGATTGGCTGAGAGTGGTGCGTGGGATCGTGCGCATCCAGAGGGAGCGCTTGGGGTTGCTAAAACGGTTTTAGAGCAAGAAGTTTTGCTTGCCTCAATAGCCAACAGAGTTGTGCAGTTGGAGGAATCTATTGGACACAGCTCCTTCTCTTCTGGATACTCTGATGTAACAATTGCAGCTTCAAATGCTGTCTTTAAAGACATTCGGAATCAAATAAGTACACCGCAAGCGGGATCTTCTTCTGTTGCTAGCTCCGGTGTCAATACGGAAGTCGAACAGCAGGAAACAGGGAGTATTTTAATTCAAGCGATAAAGCGTAATGACGGTCCAGAACATTTTGCAGATTTGATCAAGGATTACCCCGAATATTTAAATCATGTTATTACCAATAAACAAGGAGGAAAGTCCTCTGCTCTTGACATGGCAGCTCATTACGGAAGACCAGAACTAGCAACACTACTTATAAAGGAAAAAGCTCCATCAGCTCAGAATAAGCGCTCCTTGGAACTCCATGAAGTGGCCAAGAAAAATAAAGGCAAATACGACAATCAAGGACAGCCTGGAAAAAGAGTTGAGCGATTAACCCCGATCCTCGGACGCAAATTTTCATAACACATTCTCTGAACTTTGTTTCGCTTTTGCTGCCTTTAGAAAAAGATTTTTCACATATGTATACCTCTCAGAAGAAACATCTGTTCTGCGACACTCCTCCGCCGTACCAGCCCAATCGCAAGCGATGTCACCATTGGAAGCATTTGGGAAATTGGATGATCCGCGAATAGACCGGAATAAGCACCATCTTTTAATTGATATTTTGGTGGTTGCCATCTGTGGAACGGTGTGTGGAGCGGACAGAGCAGAGAATCAGGACACCCACCATTTTCTTTGTGACCACCACTCAACTTAATTGACATCCACAACGATCAGTGTCTTTAACGCCCCTGATCATCTTGAAATTTTTCCGAAAATAGCAAGCGATCTCCAGATAAATACATCTTAAGACCCAATGTAGACCAAAATGCAACAGCCTGATCCTGATCTTTATCCACTTCTATCTGTAAAGATCGAAAACAGCCTTTCTCAGCGTAGTCTCTACAATAGCCAAACAACGCTGCTCCTATTCCTTTCTTTTGAAAATCGCTCTTCACGTGGAACTCTGATATATACATATCATCGTTCTCAATGTAACAGTTGCTAAATCCGACTATATGGCTATCACTATTTTCTACAAGAAATATTAGCCTAGGGCCATCTGAAAACCTCTTCCTCATTTCAGCATCATAGGAACTCACCTCAACATTTGATTGCGGCCAATATCTATTTATGTAAGCAACTGAAATTAAAATAAATTGCTTCCATTTATCATGATCCGGCCCAATGGTGACCATCGAATATGGAACCATCTTATTATCAACAAAATTTTTTCTCACATTTTCACTTAATCGACCTGCGATACCTTTCATAACAAATTCCTGTGTGCACTAATACTTAACGTTCACCAAACTTGAATCTAAGCGATAATCCAACAACCTATTGTCAATTCTATCTAAGGCCTTGTATTGCCTTAAATACATAATTTTATCTTGTAGAACGATATCAGGGAACACATATACATCTGTAAACTTCAATTTCAAAAAATCCTTCTCGTCGGTCTCTCGTTTAAGACAGCCGATTTCCAAAACATCCATCGTCACTTGCACTTGCTCTCTTAAGTCCTCAGATACAAACACGAATCTAAAGACTTTTTTATTCCCTCTCGTCAATAATTTCGTATGTATTTTTTCAATAGACTCCACACTCCAATCAATTTAAAAGTTTCGATAAAGGTCTGGGTAATTAAACTCAGTAACCAATTCAGGGTCTTGATCTTCGCTACTTATACAAGCGAATACAAAATTCTCAAGAATAGTCTTGATCATTTCGGCGGCAACATGAGAAGCAATATCATAGAGCGTATCAAAACTCAACCCAATGATGTCCATTTCGCAAGATTGGCTTACAATCAGGCCACTATCGAATTCAGGATCCACGAAGTTCGCAGACACTACAAATTTTTCACCGGAAAAAATGGTAGCTTCAATC
>JARRRL010000322.1:0-3168 GCA_037380725.1 Gammaproteobacteria bacterium
CAAGCGTTACATCGAATGCGTAGTTTAGCGGTTAGCCAAAGAACGGCCAAGGCGAACCAAATAAGGGGTTTATTAGGTGAATATGGAATTGTTATGTCTACGGGCATAATGAATTTAAGAAAGAAAATACCGCTGCTTTTGGAAGATGCGCAGAACGGTTTAAGCGCCTTATTTAGGCGTATTTTATCCCAAGCCTACAGTGAGCTGGTGGAGTGTGATAGCCGAATAGAGTTTTACAGCAACGAAATCAATCAAATTGCTGATCAAAATGAGCAAGCAAAAAGATTACAAACCATTCCAGGCATTGGTCCGATAATCGCCTCTGCACTGATAGCAGCCATCGGGTCGGTGGGGTCGTTTAAGAATGGAAGAGAGTTAGCAGCCTGGTTGGGCCTGGTTCCCCGACAGCATTCGACAGGGGGGAAGTCAACCCTACTGGGTAAGCAAGAGTGGGAATCAGCAAGAGAGGCGATGCGTACTTGAGAAGCCTGCTGATCCACGGTGCGCGAGCGAGTATGAAATGGATCGATCAGAAAAAGGATGCGCGCAGCGTGTGGGTGCAGAAGTTATCGTCGAGGCGGAATAAAAATATTGCTATTGTTGCGCTCGCCAATAAAATGGCCAGAACGGCTTACGCTTTGTTAAAGAATGGCGAGGACTACAGAACGGTACAGGCGGCCTAAAAATGAGTGTGATGTTAATTCATTTTTTAACGTGTTTTGTAGCAAGCTTGTGGGGAAAGATCGGTGTTTTATCCCCGAGCGAGCGCCACAAGGGCCACCGGCCTGTGTTGCAACCAGGGCGTAGTTTCGTGCAGGCAGTAAAGAGTGGGAGTGCCTGGTTACAACACAAACCGGCGGCTCCGATAGAGACAGTATTGAGGTATCCAACGGGGTTCACCTGAGAATATTGTAGGTGAGTAGTGAGAGTAGTTGTTAACACGCAGTGTTGATAGGTAAGTAAGAACAGATCCACCAGTTGCGAGGATAATCATCGTAGTGATGGCATGAAAGGTAAGACCTGCATCCCTGGAACCTGACTTAATCCTGGAGCTTGTGAGCTCGGCGGAGTGAATAGGACAGGGGTGAGCGTATTCCATCAGGGCCCTGAAGAAGTAAATTTCTTCAATAAAGAGGTCGGATATATGGCTGCAACTTTACCTTCATCTTTACTCGATTTTTATCTTGCAAAACGGGGCGGACCATATAAGGATATATAAGGATTAAGACGGGCTAATGAATGCTGGAACTCCGGCTAGGTTCGATAGCGCAGACTAATACGCGAACAAGTGGTACTATTTACGATTGACAAGTGCTCGCCATAGAGCATAATGGTCTTTTTGTATTCGAATAATTACCTAATAATTTTTCTGATGCTAGGGACCGTACTATGCCTGAGCTTTTCTTTTGTCAGCGAGCTGAGAAACCCGCTGATTTTCTTGCCCCACTGGGCGCTAATCAAGCTGCCTTATTGTGTAAAGCCAATCGTAGGAGTCTGGACAGTTTGCTGTCGCCGGGTACGGTCTTTTCGCTGACGGATGACGCAGTCACGCTGAACATGGCGTCTTCTTTGAATCGCCTTGATCGAAAAGAAGGGCGAATTTTGTGCAATGTTGTACAAGCTTGTGGCAATGAGTTGCTGCCGCTGGCCAGCTTTTTTGACCGTTATTTCAGCGATCACAATATTGACAAAATAAACACCGCTATTGGTGCCGCAAGCACGGCAGCCAGCATTCGCTTGGATAGCTTCGAGCAAGCCGTTGTTGAATATCAAAACTCACTGAATGCGTTGTGGCGTACCAGTCGTGAGAACCACGGTGGGGGCAATGCGGATCTTATTAACCAACTCAGCCAGCGCACCTCTCAAAATTTTGAACTCTGTTGAATTAAACCGTTTTTCACCACAAGCTTGGCGTAACAAGAACCGAGGCGATGCGTTCAGTAATGCTCGACGTGGAATAAGGCTTGCGACCAAGAACCCTCGATCGGCTAAAATGGATTCTCGTCTGGAGGTTCACAGTCGCTATCAGGTGAGTGGCATGGCCATATTGAGCCGACTGATCAACAAAGTTGGTAATGGTGCGGTTGCCTTTGATGCGGTTATGCGTGCTGTTAAAGTTAAAGCAGTCAAAGAAGCGGGTGGTGATTGGATGCGGGAGAGTGTTAGGCAGTTAAGTGGGTTTGGGCTTGGAGGTGCTGCCGGAATCTATGTGGGGCAAGCTACTTTTGGTGCTGGAGCGGCTATTGCTGTTGAAGCAGGACTGTTGGTATCCGGTCCGATTGGTTGGTTAGTATTGGGAGGGATATTTGCGGCCAGTTTGGGGGCTGGTTATCTGGCGGGTGGATATGGCGATAAGTTTGGTCAAGGGTTTTCAAATGGTATTATGGGCCTGGGGTTCGTGTTCTCTGGATTGCGCGGGCTATTTCTGTTCCGGTAGGGTGGTTCAATTCAGCCGGTGATCCATCTATTGATGTTCTGACGGTTCGAAAATACGCCACCGCTAATGATAAAAAGAGGGCTATTGCGGTAATGATTTCTGGTTACTCTTTTGTGTTGGTCGTGTTTTCCGCTGCGGCATTGGGGATCGTTTGATCGTGATTGCCGTGTAAACTCACATCTGATGCCGAAAAAATGTGTGTTTGCTTGTTGTATGGATGAGATAGGTTTTTGGATGGGTATTATGCAGCCATCTGATAAGGTGCTCTGTGTTGGATTTCGAGCAGAGATGTTCTATTGTAAGGGGGCTTTGATTGCTGACTGAGTACGTGATCAAAGTGCGTTGATAACGGACTTAATCAATGGGTTAGGAGGTGGTTTTGACAGTAACTTTTTAACTGTTTAAATTTACAGTTATAAGGCATGTGATAGTGTCTTGTTTTTTCAGAATAAAAGTTATCCACAAGGGTTTGAACGAGTGCCTCTGATGGCGAGGATTAAGACATTTCGCTGATGATTTTAAGGTCTGCGTTTTTGTTTGAACGAGTGCCTCTGATGGCGAGGATTAAGACCGTGCCAAGCTGGTGATATTTTGAAATGGCGTTTGAACGAGTGCCTCTGATGGCGTAATGGAATGGTCCGCCCCTCCTAACAAAATGGCTTTATATAAGCCACAATGAGTGCTTCAGTAAAAAGCACTTAAAAAGGAGAGCGGGCCATGACTCAATCAGT
>JARRRL010000323.1:0-2809 GCA_037380725.1 Gammaproteobacteria bacterium
ACTCGACATACTTGTTAGATTTTTTATCCAAGTACTTTGAATAGTAGCTATCTTCTTGCAGCTCAGGCCTAAACTTTGTTTGTAATAAAAAAATCGCCATCAAAAACAAGGGAACATTAATAATGGACGCAACTACTAGAGCGCCAGACATCCAGCTACCAGCTCCTATTTTCACAGCAGCGAAGAGGAAACCAGCATCAATAGCTATCAAACCGGCCAGCCAAGCCGCCAACAACTGAATCGGCTTGGTTACCTTATGCGGCTCTATTCTATTAGAGTGACCATTCATTTATCGGATCCATTTCTTCCGCCTAACGCCTCAATAACCGGCGCGCGTTAGCGCGTCCGGCGCCGGAAAGGCGCCCTCAGTGACGGTAAGGTTTGAACAAAAACCACTGAACCACTCAGCTAAACCCATGCTCGATTCCTGTTTTGAAGCTAACGCCCCGCTAAACGGCGAGGGTTAGCGAGTCCGGTGGAGGCCACTTTTTTCGTGGCCGGAACGCATTTGAGCGGCTTGTTAGGCGACACCCTACAGCGGCCCCTTATTCATTAAGTTATTCATATTTTTAACTATGTTTTCGAATCTTTTGGCTTCGGACAAAAAGCTATGCAGGTAGCCTAGCGATCCGGTTATTGCAACCAAGCACAAAGCTTCTTCCTCTGATATACCCTCTATATCCCTCGTTTTGGGATCAAACTCCTGATCATAGATAGACGCCAATGATTCTACTGCCCTTCTTCTTCGATCTGGATCTAGAGAGTGAGATAGTGTATTTCTCAACACATTTATCTTTTTAATTAGATTCCACATGTTGTTTTTGTTGTCACTTACGGAAATGGCTTTACACAACTCTAACTTTTGGTTGAATTGTAGACGAGCATGTTGAAGATGCTCGCCGTGCAGAACGAATGCTTCAAGGGCCTGATTCATCAGATCTTCTGCGACAAGATGTCCCTTAAGAAGAATTTGTGCCGCATCATCGACATATCTAACTTCTTCATAAAATTTCTTTTGGATATCATCTAGCTTCATAGGTAGTGTATTCGCCTAACGCCGCAAACAGCGGTCGAACGTCAGTGAGGTCCAGCACAAGCGTTTTGTGCTTGTGCGCCGCTGCTTTGCTTTGTTAAGACAGTTGGTAGAATTTGGCAATATCATCCTGCTTGAACCTATCAAGCAAGCCGCTATCATGCGGCAGAGATTGGTGCTCTACTTTACCCACCACCAGACTATTTCTATCAGAAAGAAGAAGAGGCTCATATCTATTCTCCACTTTCTGACTTGAAACTACGATATCAATTAAATACCCATAAACAATAAAAGATTGAAAAATTAGATGCCCGATTCTACCTTTTCCAATGCAGGTAATTAAATCTGGATAATGAGCTCCTTTTATTTAGTGTTACCTCCTTCACCAGCAAAGGGTAATCAAAGGTAGTTAAAGAAACACCTTGATCTATAGCAAGTCTTATTTTTTCTTCAAATGGCCCAAGATTATATCGGCCAAACATTTCATGTGATGACACACTCATGCGCCATAATATAGATAACATACACATCTTGAATGAGTTGTGATCTATGTTCTTGACAAGAACAAGCTTCTTTGAAAGATTCGATATTTCAAGGAAATTGCTAGATCTCTTAGAAATATTTACCAAATCTTTTTTGGTATCATTTTCCCATTTACTTAATTTTTTCTCGCAACAGTCACACAATAGCTCTTCTCGGTAACCCAGCTGCTCGACTTTAAGATCTTGATAATTTTGATTAGATATTGGGATAAATCTGTGCTTATTATCGTAGACTTTCTCATAAAGGCACTCTGGAATTATATGTGACTTTTTAAGAGAGGTTACTTCTGATAGGCAAAGCCTGCACTTCATAATTAACTAGCCTTAGATGTATTAACGCCCCAGTCACCGGGCCAGCGGAGTGGAGCAATTTTTGTGGTATAAAGGAGCGTAGCGACACCACAAACAATTGCGCAACGTAGCTGGCTCCGCGTGCATTGGCTTGTTGAACGAACCGCTTCGCGGAAGAAGTGCCACTAGCATCATATTAATATCAATTCGCTCCGTCAGCCTCTTGAGCCTCTAGTAAGGATAATTCCTCTACACGTCTACTTCCAGGCGTGCTTACCAGAGGATTATCCCATGAATAAAGCACAACAAAGGCGATTCGACACCCTATACCTCAAGCACCTCAATGGTTCTGTCGCAAAAATGAAGGCATCGAGGTACGATCATCTATCACTTAGCCATTTGCAGACACCGACGGAAAAATAATGATCAGATTCAACGGCAAGCACTCTCCAAAAGAAATACTGTTAACCTGTGTTTGCTGGTGCTTGGCTTACAAATTGAGCTACCGCGACATTGAAGAAATGATGGCAGAACGTGGTGCACAAGTGGATCACAGCACCATACAGCGCTGGGTCGATCAATTCACTTCAACTTAAGGCTGAATTTACGAAGAAATGGAAGCAACCTATGGGTTCCCGCTGGCGCATGGATGAGGCGTACATCAAAGTTAAATGGGAATGGAAATATCTCTATCGAGCTGTCGACAAATTCGGAAGCACCATCGATTTTTTGTTGACCGCAAAACGAGATAAAAAAGCGGCTCTGCGCTTTTTTAAGAAGGTCATAGGCACTGCTGGAGAAGCGGAATTAGTCAACATTGACAAAAGTGGCGCTAACACCGCAACGCTAGAAGAATTAAATAAATCTATGGATAAGCCGATCGAAATGCGGCAATGCAAATATTTGAATAATGTGATTGAGCAAGACCATCGTCCAGTCAAAG